>NZ_JBFRUJ010000011.1:0-36811 GCF_041474575.1 Vibrio sp. 10N.222.51.C5 | reverse complement strand
CTAGGGCGTGTTGATCTTTCGTGAGTGTTTTTTGAACAGCATGGTAAAGAGTTATAATTTGCTTCGCCAAAAGTAAAACCATAACCAATACCATGCCAAGAACAATGCTAACTGATATTCGCTGGGAACTGCTACTCCAAGTTATGAAAAGTACAGGTCGTATTTACGATAAAACTGAACATCGAATGACATTTGAAGGAATACTTTATCGAATGAGAACAGGTATTCCTTGGCGAGATCTACCCTCTGAGTTCGGAGAGTGGAGTACCGTTTACAGACGATTTAATCTTTGGTCAAAGAAAGGGATTTTAGATAATCTTTTCAAAAGTTTATCTAACATGGCTGATTTTGAATGGGTATTTCTTGATGGCTCTATAGTTAGAGCACATCAGCATAGTACAGGTGCAGCTACTGAAAGTTCAGAGCAAATAGGAAAAAGTCGCGGGGGCAACTCAACCAAAATTCACTTAGCCGTAGATAGTGGTGGCCTGCCGATTTGCTTTGATTTATCAGAGGGACAACGCCACGATATAGTGCATGCCGAAAGCTTAGTTGAGCAACTCGATGAAGTTAATACCATCGTTTGTGATAAAGGATATGACAGCGAACCTTTCCGTACTTTTGTTAAGGAACGTGGCGGAGAAACGGTAATTGCTAAACGCAATTACGGACAAGATATAGACAAAGACAGTATGGATTGGTGTTTATACAAGTATCGTCACTTGGTCGAAAATGCCTTTGGGAGAATTAAGCATTATCGAGCTATTTCAAGTAGATATGACAAGCTAGAAAGGAATTATGCCAGCATGTTATCGCTGGCATTCATGTTAATGTGGCTACCGATGTATTGTTGAACGCGAAATGTACAGCAAAGATCAACACGCCCTAGCAACGAGATGGCTTAAACAATACAAGTAAAATGAAAAGCAAAACGCCAAGTTCTTATGAGCTTGGCGTTTTTATATTTGAATCGCTCTAGTTTTGCGAAAAGAAGATCTCGGGCTTGTGGACTGGGCCATAGTTGCCTTCTAACTGAGTGAGTTCTAATCCTTGTTTGCCTATCAAAGAGCCGACTAACTGGCGGTTGAACGGGTAGCTGTCGGGGTTGTTAATGTACTCTTCAACATCAATCCATTTAGCTTCTGCAATTTCATCTGTGTCTTGAATCGCAATCTCTTGAGTTTGAGCGATAAGGTGACAAACAAAGTAGAGGTTAGACTTTCCGAATTGATACGGGTGTCTCGTCGCCATGCCAACCACTGAAACGAACGTGGCTTCGATGCCAGTCTCTTCTAAGGTTTCTCGAACCACGGATTCTTCAATGCCTTCACCCAACTCAATATGACCGCCCGGTAATTTGTAGCCCGTCATGCCGTGTTCTTTAATCATCAGCACTTGGTTGTGTTCGTTAGTGATTAACGCGCCAGCACCCAAGGTGTGGGTCGGAATGAAAGGCACAAACTCTACAATCTCGGATTTGTGGATCAGCGTAATCTCGTCTTCTAAGCAGTTGTGAAACACAAAGCCAAGCTCAGTCGCCACCGGAATAAGGTGCGAGAGTGAAATAGGTAAGCTAATCCAAATAATGCCTTTGCTATTCTGCTTTGAAAATTCGGTGATCTCGCTGAGTTCGGCATTGAATGAGTCAACATCGTGAGGGGCTGTTGCTGGGTCAATGATGATGCCGTTAAATTTGTCGAGCGTAAATTCCACGGGTGATCCTTTATTATTTTGATTTATTGGGCGTCGAGCATGGTCTGAGCTTATCGTATCTAAAGAGCTTATAACACCTTGAGAGCAAGGGCAGCAGTGAATCAAAAGTAGGCAATGCAGTTTATGTCGAACGGGTCGGGATAAGTGGAGGGTGTTGCTAGAAACAAAAACTGCGCTTGGAAGCCAAAGCGCAGTTTTAAAATGAGGTTTATTGCAGTTCGATTTTAACGAATATAGTTCGCGTTAATACTCACGTACCAGTGTTGAAGCTTGCCATCAGATTTCTTGATCCACAAATCGTTGGTGTAGCTATCAATCTTGCCGTTAACCGTAAGGTTGAATGTGTTCTCGTCGAATTCGCCAAGCTTCACGAACTGGTCCGTGGTAATCAGGAATGGGTCCATGTCGTCTACACCAACCACATCTGAAATCACATAGTAGTGGTAAGTCAGCGGCTTGCTCGCATCATTCGGGTTGCTGCGATACGCAACAAGTTTGAATGGTTCCGTTAATGGAACGTCGAGCGTTTGCTTGTCCATGGTCGCTGGAATTGGAATAAACAGCCAAGCGGTAAACAGACCGCTCAATAAAACCATCAGGAAGAAAAGAGTCTTAATTGCTTTCATAGCAACCTTCAAAATATGGGGGATGTTAATGGGGCTATGGTAACTAGGGAGAGTAAAGATGCAAGCTCTGTTATTACCCTATCTTATCTCAGCTTAATCTAGCGCAAAGAAAGCGGTTCGGTTAACTCGAAATGTAAACACGAGTGCTTAACTCTTGATTATGGCTTAAGAGAATTCGTTATTTGAACCAATCTTGGTTTTTAACCAGTCTCTCGAAACAAGGCGAAGAACTGTCGCGAAATGACCTATATAGATAAAATTCAGTACGATAAGAATAGCGCATGAATATTTTTTGAGCGTTTTCTTATGCATTTAAATCCACGGTTAAGTGGCGAATACCATTCTTATGTCGATCACTCATTTCGTATCGATTGTTCACTTGGCTCCAATCCATTTGGCGCACCAGAAATTCCTGAACATGTGATCAAAGATATTATCTACGGTATTGATAAGTACTATTGCCACAGGGAGCTTTCGGAGCTGACTTATCTGACTCGCCAGTTTATTGGGATTGAAGATTGTCGTATTACGTACACCACGGGCTCTCTTGGGGCGCTAGAACTTATCTTCAATAAACTTATCGATCACAACAATCGCACCATGATAGGCATTGGCCCTCAGTTTGTTGAAGCAGTATCAGAGTTCACTTTGGTGGGCGGGAAGTACCAGTCCATCAACATGTTTGATTATCAAAACGAGTCGGATCTGTTCGGTGTGTTGGCATCAAAAATAAGCAGTCAAAATCCTGCCTTGGTGTATATCGATAATCCCAACAACCCAACGGGTCGAATCTACGACAGAGCTTATCTGGTCGAGATAGCGAGAGTATGTGAGCGTTGTGGCGCTATTTTGATTGTCGACGAGGCATATGGTGAATACCTGACCCCTGAGCAGTCTATGCTCGATCAGACCTTAGTCTTGGACAACTTAATAGTTTTACGAACCTTTTCTAAAGGTTTAGGGCTCGCTGGGATTCGACTCGGTTACTTAGCCAGCAGTGAAAACCTGACTTCTGCAATCGAAGCTGCGGTGAGTGTGTTTACGCCGACTTACCCCTCAATAAAAATCGCATCGGCGACCTTACCCAATGCAAAACACTTCTTAGAAATGAACCGCAGCAAAACTGAATACTTTAAGCAGCAAATGATCGGCTTGTTGTCTGAGAACAATATTGAGGTGGTTGGCACGTCAATATCGACGCCCATTATGTTGTTGAAAAAGAGAGGAACTCACCTTTCAAAGCTATTTGAGAGTATCGGTATTAAGACATGTTCGGGTGTCGATTTTGCTATTACGTGCGACGCGATGACTGAAGAGTATGTTCGATTACGAATTGTTGGCAATGATATAGATTTAGAAGCGTTAAAGCAGCGTATTAAGCAGTTATAAAAGCAACCGTTATAAAATCAGTAGGCATAAAAAAGCCCGCACCTTGCGTTTACAAAGTGCGGGCTAAATTCATCTGGCTACTTGTTTAAGTAAGCAGCGTGGAACTCAATGTGTTCATCAATAAAGCTAGAGATGAAGTAGTAGCTGTGGTCGTAACCAGGCTGCATACGTAGATCTAAATCGGCATTGGTTACCTTAGCGGCTTCGACTAATTGCTCAGGTTTAAGCTGTTCAATCAGGAAGTTATCGGCTTCACCTTGGTCGACCAACATTGGCAGTTTAGTGCCTTTGGTTTTTAGAAGCTCAGAGGCATCGTAGTGTTTCCACTCTTCAATATCCAAGCCTAGGTATTGGTTGAAGGCTTTTTGTCCCCAAGGGCATTGCATTGGGTTGGTGATTGGGCTGAATGCAGAGATAGAACGGTAGCTATCTTCGTTTTTAATGCCAATCGTTAGGGCACCATGTCCGCCCATGCTGTGACCAGAAATCGATTTTACGGATGTAACAGGGAAGAACGACTCAATTAATGCAGGGAGCTCTGTTACCACGTAATCGTACATGTGGTAATGGCTGTCCCATGGCGCTTGAGTGGCATTCACATAGAAGCCTGCACCTTGGCCGAGATCGTAATTTTCATCGTCGGCAACACCTTCGCCACGTGGGCTAGTGTCTGGTGCAACAATCGCGATGCCTTGCTCAGCCGCGGCTTTGAAAGCGCCGGCTTTTTGCATGAAGTTTTCATCGGTACAGGTTAAGCCTGATAACCAATACAAAACAGGAACTGGGTTTTCTTTGCTTGCGTTAGGCGGCAAGAAAATCGCAAAACGCATGTTGCAGTCAAGCGTTGCAGAAAAGTGGGTGTATTGTTTGTGCCAACCACCAGCAACCTTTGCTTGGCTAATGTTTTCGATTGTCATCTATTGTGCTCCGTTAGGTTGATGGTTTTGGGGAATAACATGTCTATATCATTTAAAGTTTCACCACCCACCGGGCAGGAGGTGGTGAAGACAGTTTCGCTCTGATGTTTAAGTCAGAACTGTGGTCTCGATACCGAGGCATCGAGACCAAGGGGAGTTATTTACTACGATTGGTATTATTTATCCATATGTAGAACAGTACGGATAGATTCACCTTTGTGCATTAGGTCGAATGCTTCGTTTACGTCTTGCAGACCCATAGTGTGAGTGATGAACTCTTGAAGACCAAACTCACCCGCCATGTAACGGTTAACGATTTCTGGAAGCTCAGAGCGGCCTTTAACACCACCGAAAGCAGAACCACGCCATACACGACCAGTCACTAGTTGGAATGGACGAGTTGAGATCTCTTGACCTGCACCCGCAACACCAATGATGACTGATTCGCCCCAACCTTTGTGACAGCACTCAAGTGCTTGACGCATCACGTTTACGTTACCAATACACTCGAAAGAGTACTCAACACCGCCGTCTGTCATCTCAACGATAACGTCTTGGATTGGTTTGTCGAATTTAGTTGGGTTGATGCAATCAGTCGCGCCAAGCTGTTTTGCTAGCTCGAATTTGCTCTCGTTGATATCAACGCCGATGATGCGGTCAGCACCAGCCATGCGAGCACCAATGATTGCAGAAAGACCGATACCACCTAGGCCGAATACAGCAACGTTGTCGCCTTTTTCAACTTTAGCTGTGTTAAGTACCGCGCCCATACCCGTTGTTACACCACAACCTAGAAGACAAACTTCTTCAAGTGGTGCTTCTTTGCTTACTTTCGCTAGAGAGATCTCTGGAAGTACTGTGTACTCAGAGAAAGTAGAACAACCCATGTAATGGAAAATTGTTTCGCCATTGATAGAGAAGCGGCTTGTACCGTCTGGCATTAGGCCTTTACCTTGCGTTTCACGAACGGCTTGGCATAGGTTAGTTTTACCAGATTTACAGAACTTACATTCGCCACATTCAGCTGTGTAAAGTGGAATAACGTGGTCGCCAATCTCAACACTTGTAACGCCTTCGCCGATCATCTCAACGATGCCGCCACCTTCGTGACCAAGAATTGAAGGGAAGATACCTTCTGGATCGTCACCTGATAATGTGAATGCGTCAGTGTGACAAACACCAGTAGCAACGATGCGAACTAGAACCTCACCAGCTTTAGGAAGTTGTACATCAACTTCTTCCATTTTTAGTGGCTCGCCAGCTGCCCATGCAACCATTGCTTTTGATTTGATATGCGTTTGACCAGGTTTAATTTCGATTGTCATTGGATGTTTCCTATATATGTCAGTACAGCGGATAACCGTGTAATTAAATTCAACCCGTTAAGAGTAGTTGAGCTTAATTGTTTCCGCTCTCTCGTTTTGTTGGAGCCAGTATAGGTGTGAGTGCGAGTTTTGATAATCCCCTTAAATAGAAAATGATTATTACGTATTTGTAATAATAGAGCATTTAGGTTCCTCGTGTTAACCGAAAGTCACACTTAAGAATTTTTAAGGTACGTCATAATAATTGCTTACTGAAAATCGCATGAATTGGAAATAAAACTACAATATTCTGAGCGCCGTATTTAATGTTGTGGACTCAAACATGCTTTTATCTCTTCCGCCTCCAGTGATGCTGTCACTTGCCATCGTGCTTGAAGTTGTCGCGACTTCTTTATTGCCTAAAACGCAGCAATTTACTTCCCTTCCTGCTACCGCCGCAGTACTCGTCGGTTATGGCTTTGCTTTTTATCTGTTGTCTCTCACGGTTCAAACTATGTCTCTGGGTGTCGCCTATGCGATTTGGTGTGGGGCAGGGATTGTGTTAGTCGCGGCGTTATCTTGGTTGGTCTACGGGCAAAAGCTAGACATCTACGCGATCATTGGCATCGCTTTGATTCTGTCTGGTGTGGTGATCATTAACCTGTTTTCAACGTCGGTGAGTCACTAAGAGTCTATTTCCTACTTCTGAAGGAACAAACTAATTGGAATCTAGAGTAGTTAGCCTTCAACTTAAGGTATTGAATATAATATAGTAATTCTAATAAATGCATTTTGTGCATGTATTTTATGAAAACAGCTCACTTTACTCATAGATTGGTCGGTTTAGTATAGCCAGCAGAAACCAATGATTATAAATAATCATAGATATTATCTTTTTATCAATAACTTAGGGGGTCATTATGACTATTCCGACAACCGATATGATGGAAGCTTGGACGGGATTTCAAGCTGGCGACTGGCAAACATCCGTTAATGCACGTGATTTTATTCAGCGAAACTACACCCCTTATGAAGGCGATGAGTCTTTTCTTGCGGACGTGTCGGAGTCGACGACACAGCTATGGGAGTCGGTGCTAGAAGGTATTAAAGAAGAAAGCCGCACTCATGCCCCTGTCGATTTTGATACTGATATCGTTTCCACTATCACCTCACACGATGCCGGTTACATTGTAAAAAACCTCGAAAAAATCGTGGGTCTACAAACCGATAAACCACTGAAACGCGGCATCATCGCCAATGGTGGTATTCGAATGGTGAAAACGTCGTGCGAAGTGTACGGTCGTGAATTAGAGCCACAAATCGAAAAGATCTTCACTGAGTACCGCAAAACGCATAACCAAGTAGCGTTCGATCTTTATACCGACGAAATTAAAGCATGTCGCCGTTCTGGTATTATTACTGGTCTGCCGGATGCTTATGGTCGTGGACGCATTATCGGCGACTACCGTCGTCTTGCTTTGTACGGTATCGACTTCCTAAAATTAGACAAAAATGAGCAATTCAAATCGACTCAGAAGATGCTTGAAACGGGTGGTGATTTAGATAAGACATTGCGTCTACGTGAAGAGCTTACTGATCAAATTCGTGCCCTTGATGAAATGCGAGAAATGGGTTTGAAGTACGGCATTGATATGTCTTCTCCTGCTCGTACTGCGCAAGAAGCAATCCAATTTACCTATTTTGGTTACTTAGCTGCGGTTAAGTCTCAAAATGGTGCTGCGATGTCGCTAGGCCGCACATCAACCTTCCTAGATGTTTACATCGAACGTGACCTTAAACTTGGTCTGATTGATGAAAAACAAGCGCAAGAGTTGATTGACCATTTCATCATGAAGCTTCGTATGGTTCGTTTTCTACGCACTCCTGAATACGATTCATTGTTCTCTGGCGACCCAATTTGGGCAACAGAAGCAATGGCTGGTATGGGTGTTGATGGTCGTACACTCGTTAGCAAAACGACTTTCCGTTACTTGCACACATTGCACACGATGGGCCCAGCGCCAGAACCGAACATGACGGTTCTATGGTCTGAACAACTGCCTATCGCGTTTAAACAATACGCGGCTAAAGTGTCTATCGAAACCTCATCACTTCAGTATGAGAACGACGATCTAATGCGTGCGGATTTTGATAACGACGATTACGCGATTGCGTGTTGTGTAAGCCCGCAGGTGGTTGGCCAACATATGCAGTTCTTTGGTGCTCGTGCAAACCTTGCTAAAGCGTTGCTTTACACCATTAACGGTGGTGTTGATGAAAAATCTAACATGCAGGTTGGTCCTCAAGTTGCTCGTATCGAAGATGAAATTCTCGATTTTGACCGCTTAATGCCTCGCTTTGATGACATGATGGATTGGCTTGCAACGCAATACGTCACTGCGCTGAACGTGATCCATTACTCGCATGACCGTTACAGCTATGAAGCATCGTTAATGGCATTAATGGATCGCGATGTTCATCGCACAATGGCTTGTGGTATTGCAGGGCTGTCGGTTGTTGCTGACTCGTTAGCGGCGATCAAATACGCGAAGGTCACACCAGTACGTAACGAAGATGGCATCGCTGTCGACTTTGAGATTGAAGGTGAATATCCAAAATTCGGCAACAACGATTCACGTGTTGATGATATTGCTTGTGATTTGGTTGAACGTTTTATGAAGAAAATTCAGAAAATGAACACCTACCGTGAAGCGGTTCCAACGCAATCTATCCTTACGATTACTTCAAACGTTGTATATGGTAAAAAAACCGGTAACACGCCAGATGGCCGCCGCGCAGGTATGCCATTTGGCCCGGGCGCAAACCCAATGCACGGTCGTGACGAGAAAGGGGCGGTGGCTTCACTTTCTTCAGTTTCCAAACTGCCGTTCGAGTACGCAAAAGATGGTATTTCTTACACCTTCTCAATCGTACCAAATGCACTAGGTAAAGATGACCTAAGCCAAAAAGTGAACCTAGCAGCACTAATGGATGGTTACTTCCACCACGAGGAAAGTGCAGGATCGATTCGTGTTGAGGGTGGACAGCACCTTAACGTGAACGTGCTTAACCGTGACATGTTGTTGGATGCCGTCGAACATCCAGAAAAATACCCACAGTTAACCATCCGAGTGTCGGGTTACGCTGTGAGGTTCAACTCGCTAACACGTGAGCAGCAACAAGATGTAATTAGCCGTACGTTTACTGCTAAGATCTAACCGTAAACTTCGAGTTATACGGTTCTAAAAAAGCGCGAGAATGACATCCGTCTCTCGCGCTTTTTTGTGCGTGGAGTATGGGGCACCTATATTGTTGGTCGCCGTGTTGTCTTGGTTGGTATATGGGCAAAACCGATATTTACGCGGTGATTGGTATCGCTTTGATTCTTTCGGGTGTGCTGATCATTCACCTGTTTTTTATGTTGATAAGGTCGCTTCGGGACAAGAACACCTTAGTGCTACGACTCTAAAACGTTTGTGCCCCTTTCCTTGCCAGTAATACTCAACGTCACAAATCACAGTGAGGTGATTTGACCTGCTTTTTCTTATATCTAGAGCGGGCTTAAAGTCAATTACTTACCACTCGAAACTAGATAGAATACAGATACCTTATCAGCACGGATTCGGAAACTATGGGAAGCTACGTATACGACTACTTAAATGATTCATTGTTACTTGATAGTACACTCGTGACTAGGTTTTATAGCGGTGTGTCAGACGCTGTACTAGAACAGGAACTTATCAAGTATCGTGAATACTGTTTAAAGGTACTGCCTGAAATACGTGATGTAGTGAAAGCTAACGGCGTAGTTAGTTGCTTGGCAACTGATACCCTTTCTAATACTTCTCATCTAAAACAGGCGGCTCTGTATCTAGAAGAAGCTGTAGTTGCAGATCCAGTCTTTGAATTAACGGACTTTAGAACACAAGCTACAGAAACCCTGACGTCATTTATGGGCATGGCGTCAACCCCAAAAGTAGACCGCCAGAAATTAGCCCAAGCAGCGGTTCGACTGGTTGAATTACGTCCGTTAGTAGCCGGTGGTTACGTTAAGCTGTACCCAATTACTTTTGAACTTGAAAAGGGTGCTGAATTACCACTGCTCTACTCAGATGTGGGATTTGAAGATTGCTTACCTCCAAACATCTTAGAACAGTATAAAGCTAGTGCTGTTGTTCGAAGCGTTCAAAACGATAATGGACGAATGCTCGTAATGCGTGATTTGTATCCATGTAGAAACATCAGCATTCATTTCCAAGGTATGGAAAGCGGCTTCGCCATGGGTTATGTATTAAACCCAACAGAATTTAAACCGACTGATAAAGAAAGCATATTCACCTTCATTCAAAAGAAGTCTTCTGTGCCACCCTGTAAGGCCGATTTTGATGCTTGGGTAAATCAATCTGTAAATCAAACCGCACGAAATCACTTCATTGAACTAAGTAAGCGCATAACGTTATCAGAATACCTCGGATGCATGTTTGGTACGGAACATCCATTCGAAAGTAATCTGCTTAACATGGATGTCGGTAGTACGGATATCCAAGCCAATACATTAAATTGTGCGCTACAGATGGACGTGCCATTCTTGGAACAAGTGTCCTCTGCTGATTTGATGTCTATTAGAAGCAACGACGGTGAAGCATTCCAGTTGTTCCGTGCTGAATTAGAAAAAGGGTTACGTGAAGCAAGACATGAAACTGACTTTGGTCGTGTGAAAGCAATAATCGAAGACACTCAGCATGAACTATTCGAAGTACAGATGCGCCAGATAGCACCTCAAATGAAGCACATCCGAAATACCCATTTTGCTGAAACAGCAATTGCCGTGGCGGGTTTAGGTCTTAGTGTTGTGACTGGCGGGGCAAGTTTGATTGCTACTGGCATAGCAGGGCTTAGTGGAATGAAATCACATAGCGACTACAAATCAAAACTCACGGCTAATCCAAGTCATTTCTTGTGGAATGTAAAACAAAAAGCAAAGAAGTAGTTCGATTAGCATTTGATTAGACAGAAAGCCCGTTGTATGCAGGCTATTTGTTGTGGGGTTGCTTGCTGGTACTTGTAGGGTCGGCTTCGTTATCTCTATTGCTATCGAACCTGACAGTGGCTTTTCCTCCTTTTCCATACCTGTCGTAATTCATTAATTACTAATTTAGTAAAGGGGCTGACACGTATCTGTCCAGACTGAAGTTTTACATGTGGCACTTTTTTATCAAAGTACCTCCTAGCTCGGATCTGCCCCATTGTGTGTTTCGATCCCACTAAGCGCTACCGACTAACATGACTTTTTCAAAAATAAAACTAATACAAAAAGTCAATTGCTATATACCAGATTGGCTCAACTCATTAGTTGAAATTCACTAAACTTAGCAAAATTAGGTGTGTTTGAACTACCACTAAAGGTATAAAGCATAAGTCCTTTTGCTTGGCCGTTTAATGTCTTCGCAGAGCCAATGACTTGCCAAGAGCGTTTTTGATTACATTCCAAGAACGCAGTGATAGTACCATCATTTTTTTCTATCTTAACTGAGGCTGTCGTGCCTTCAAATGTGCTAAGTTGTTTGATCTCTGGTTGACCATTTTGCTCTACAACAAACACAATGGAAGGCTCGCCCATGAACATTTCTTTACTAATTTTGATGTAGTTATCGTTGTCCCAGTAAATGCCTAGGCCAGCTTGTTCAAATGGCAAGGTTGGCTCTAAGGTGATGGTTACTTCTGCGCTATAATTGGGTTGAGATACTGGGTAGATGAAAATGTTATCCACGTCACTTGAACCCGCGCCAAAAATATTGCCTTCTTGCACTTGCATCGACAACAGCCCGTTATCAAATGACCAATGGCTTGGGTTCTCATTTTGAATGTACCAGTCGTTTAAATTCTTCATTTCGGACTCCTTGGGTTTAGATCATGCGTTGGCGAAGGCTATAAAAAATATCTTCAAGGTCGCCAAGTTTTTGCTGCTCTATGCGCTTTAGCTGTTGCTGCACCGTGTCATACATGAGCTTATTGTTCATGTCATTCAGTGTCGCATAGTGGTGGGTACGACGACCTAAAATAAAGTTATTTTGATCGTTTTCGTTCATCAACATGAAGTGATCAATGGTACGTAAAAACGCCTCTTTATCATGCGGAAATTGTCCATTGAGTTCCGTCAGCAAATTTATCCCATGATAATTACCGTAATTGCTTTTGATGCCATCTAATTGGCTGATCAATTGAAATTGTTCTTCCAACATCTCACGCTCTGAAAGTGGCGTAAACTGGCCGTTTTGAACCATATCATCCAACTCAGTACCAGGTTTTACCGCTAGCGATAATATTCGGATCTCCTCAGGATCAATCTGGTTTAATAGCTGGGCAGTCTGTGCGATATGGTGCTCGGACAACGCCTTCCCACCTAAGCCAAGAATGATGAATGTCATCATTTTCATACCCGCCTGCTTCGCGTACTCGGCTGATTTCAAAATTGACTTAGGGGTGATCCCTTTTTTCATCAACTTGAGTACCTCAAGCGAGCCCGACTCCATACCGCAATACAGCATGTTTAACCCTGCATCGCAGATAGCCCTCATCTCGGCTGGAGACTTTTTAGTCATGGTTTGAGCTCTGCCATATGAGCTAATTTGTGTGAGCTCCGGGAACGCCTCTTTTAGTGTATTGAGCACATCCAGTAAATCGTCCGTTTCCATTGCAAAGGAATCACCATCTTGCAAAAAACAGCTCTCAAACTGTCGGTTTTTATAGAAGGCTCGTGCCGCCCAGATATCACGTTTGATCTCTTCGACAGGACGAATAGAGAACTCCATCCCTTCAAACAGAGTACAGAACTTACATTTATTCCACGGGCAGCCTTGTGTTGTCCGTATCAGCAAACTGTCTGCTTCAGAGGGTGGGCGTATTGGACCTTGTTGAAATTGTATCTGTGTCATGGCTTATCTATCCATCAATGAAATCAATAAGCGCATGCTACGTAATTTAAAGCACAGTAAAAACTGGGGCTAGTTTGATTTATTATCAAATTAAAATAGACAATCCATTATCAATCTATTTTTGATAATAAATCAAATGGGAGGTTGTTTATGGATGTGAATGCGTGTCGTACTATACATCCAACCCAACAAGGCAGCGAAGGCATCGTTTGATAAGCTGCATAACGTTATGATGAGGAATACCCTATGAGCAAGTTAACTATCGTTGCAAACATCGTTGCTAATGAAGACAAAATTGAACTAGTAAAAGCAGAACTGCTAAAACTAATCGACATCACACGCGCTGAAGAAGGCTGCATTAACTACGACCTTCACCAAGATAACGAGAACCCAGCACACTTCATGTTCTACGAGAACTGGACTTCACGTGAACTTTGGCAGACACACATGGCAAACACGCACCTAGCCGAGTACATGGCAGCAACAGAAGGCTCAGTGGCAAGCTTCACGCTAAACGAAATGACGCAAATCGCATAAATAGTTTTTGATTCTGTAGTGTTTGGAAGGAAGGTCATCATGACCTTCTTTTTTTGCCTGTCGATGTAGTGAAAATAATGATTATTGATATCTGGTTCTATCTAGCTGCGATACCTGCTGTGTTCTTTTATGGGATGGGAAAAGGCGGTGTTGGAGGGATTTTGGGTATGCTCTCGGTGCCATTAATGGCAATGAGTGTTTCGCCTGTCCAAGCCGCTGCTATTCTATTGCCACTTTTATGTGGAATGGATCTAATGGCGCTGTTTTATCATCGTAAAAATTGCAATTATGCCGAACTCAAAGTCATGATGCCTTTTGCTGTGTTAGGGGTTATGGCCGCTTCTTACTTCATGGGCAGCCTTCCGACACACATTGTTGAACTAATGATTGGTGGATTGGCGCTGACTTTTTTGGGGCAAAAATTATTGTTGAAGCAATCAGGTTCACCTAACCGAATCAAAGGCTACGCATTAAACCTATTATCAGGTTTTTCGAGTACGATAGCTCATGCAGGGGGACCGCCAGCAAGCATGTATTTGCTACCCAAGAAACTGCCTAAAGAGCAACTTATCGGCACCAGCGTTGTGTTTTTCGCTGGGCTTAATTTTGTTAAGTTAGTCCCATACAGTTATATGGGACAACTCGATACACAAAACTTGATGACATCACTCGTGCTTGTACCTATTGCATTTATAGGGGTGAGAACCGGTGTTTGGTTGGTTAACATCATCTCTCAAGAGCTGATTTACAAAATCAGCTACAGCGTATTATTCATTACGGCTATAAAAATGTTGTACTCCGGAGTCGCTACGTTATAAGCCATCGTCAGTATCTTATAGCGCTCTTTTTTCTGCTAATTGCTCAAGTATCACGTTCGTTCTCTCTCTAAATAAATCTCTTAACAGCCGAACCGTTGGTGTGATGGACTGACGGCTCGGACAAACCAACCAGAGTTCAGTCGGCGTTGGTTTGTACTCCTTCATAATACTAACCACTCGACCTGCTAAAAGGTCATCAGACATATCAAGGCACGATTTGATTGCCACACCTTTACCTGCAACACACCAACGCCTCACCAGATCCCCATCATTCGAAGCTCGATTGCCTTTCAGTTTTACCTTATGAGTCGTACCCTCATGACTGAATAACCACTCATTTTGTAACACATCGTGCAATTGATAAAACAACGCATTGTGCTCAAGCAGATCGTTCGGCTGTGTGGGGGCTGGATTTTCCGCTAAATAGCTAGGGCTTGCACACAGCACTCTCTGTACATCACAGATTTTAAAGCCATACATATTGGCATCGGTTGGTGAGCCATAGCGCAGAGCCATGTCGACAGAATCACGGTAGAAATCAATATTGCTATCGCTAATACTTGAACGCAGTGAGACATTCGGGTATTGCAATAAAAACTCATCTAACCAAGGAGTAATAAGGTTACGCCCCAAATCAGACGATAGCGCGATACGAATTTCACCATCAATAATGCCCAAGTCTTCATGCATATTCATTTTGGCCTGCTCAAGCATCTTTAGCGCCTCTTGACACTGAGGTAAATAACGCTCCCCAGCAGAGGACAATCGCAAGTGACGGGTTGTACGGACAAAAAGCTCCGCGCCCAGTGATGCCTCAACGCGCTTTACCGCTGCACTGGCTGTGGCGGTACGCATATCTAAATTGGTTGCCGCTGCGGTGATGCTGCGAAACTCCGCGACTTTTAAAATAACCTGTAAATCTTCTAAGAGCATGATGAGACCTTTACCAGAAAAAGGGACAGCAGTATTTGCTGCGTTTCTACTATTTATAAAGCAGTCTTGACGACAGAACAATCTGCATTCAAATTATTTTTGATAATAATTCAAATTAAAACCTGTTTTTCATTGTTAATAACTCGCCTATCATAGCTTCATTCAAACAAACCCGACTAAACACAAGACCTAGCGCATACGTTTATGATTATCAATTTATTTTAGATAGTGTTTAAAAAATAATTAGATAATCCATGACGATTCATTGACTACACTGATTGGTGTTGCCAGTGCTTACGGCAAGCTACAGAAATAAGGTGTTGTTTTTTTTTAGGGTTATTATTGTTGTTAACAAGTAGAGAGATAAAGGAATTAAACATGACTAAATTGACTATTGTTGCAAATATTGTTGCGAACGAAGATAAAGTTGAACTGGTGAAAGCCGAGCTACTAAAGCTTATCGACATTACTCGCGCTGAAGAAGGTTGCATCAACTATGACCTTCATCAAGACAACGAAAACCCAGCGCATTTTACTTTTTATGAAAACTGGGTATCACGTGAACTTTGGCAGGCTCATATGGGCAACCAGCACCTTGCGGACTACATGACAGCAACGGAAGGCTCTGTCGCAAGCTTCACAGTCAACGAAATGACTAAGATCGCGTAACGACAACATAAAACAAGCTTGTTATAGCACTATGCCCTGACTAAAACGGTTAGGGCATCAAAGAACACCAATGAGGCTCGACATGAAAAATATCAAAATCTTACTAACACTTGCGACTGCGATGATAGTTAACACAGCGCAAGCGGCTGATATCGAAGTGGTTGCCAAGCTTGATGGCACACGACCAGGGAACATTACAGTAACGAAGCAGGGGCGTACTTTCCTTTCTATGCAACCCCTTGATGCACCTGAACTTCGTGTTGTTGAATTGATGAAGGATGGCTCAACCAAAGCATTTCCAACCCAAGACTGGGCAGATGGTCCAGATAAAGGTGAGGTTGGTTTGGCTTCAGTAATCGGTATTGATAGTACCGATGATGGTGTTGTGTGGGTGTTAGATATGGGCAGTGAAACTTCGCCTTCGCAAATTGTTGCATGGGATACCGTCAACGATAAGCTATTTAAACGCATTGAAATTGGAAAAGACGTACAGGTCGGTAACTCTTTTTTACAGGATTTTGCATTAGATACACTGCGTAACCAGATGTACATTGCCGATACGAGTTTAGGTAATCTGTATGGCGAAGCTGCGCCTGCCTTTGTTGTTGTAGATTTAAATACAGGTAAATCTCGCCGCGTTTTGCAATCAAATAAAGCACTGCTTTCACCTGAGCATGAGGTTGTGATTGATAGTTCTCGTATGGCGACAAAGCGTGAAGATGGTAGCGTTGATGCGCTTTATCTTGGTGTGAATCCAATCACTATTGATGCAAATAATGAATGGCTATATTTTGGTACAGTCAATGGTAGTGCTATCTACCGTATTCCTGCCGCTGCTCTTGCTAACACAGCGCTTAGTGAAGATGCATTGGCCGAGCAGATTGAATTTTTCAGTGAAAAACGTCCAAGTGATGGCATGATTATCGCAGATAACGGTGATATCTATGTCGGTGATATTGAGAAAAATGCTGTTGGTGTGGTGAATAAAGACGGCTACAAAATCTTTGCACAAGATGACAAGTTATTGTCATGGGCAGATGGTTTCTCTATCCAGGGTGATTACTTGTACGTCACTCAAAACTCTCTTCACTTCCACCCTGCTTTTAACGAAGGTGAAGAAGGTTCTAGAAAGCCATATCATGTCTTGCGAATCAAATTAGATTAAGGCGACAGTAGATAGATACGTAAATATCAAGCGTATGTATTTCATCAATGCATACGCTTTTTTATTAAGTGTAAATCGGCATCTATCAATTTATTTTTGATAATTATTCAAAAATTAGGCTGTTTTTGATTACTCTAGAGCCTTGTATTATCAATCTATCAGCAACGATAAGAGCGAAAGAACAATGAATAAAAAAATCACAATGGGTGTAACAGATTTATCATTCCATCGCACGACAGCTTCATTGGTTAGCAATGTATTGAAGACCATGGGCTTCGAAGTTGAGCGAATCTTTTCCCCTCATCAGGAAAATTTTGAAAAACTGAAAGCTGGTGAAATCGATATGCTCTCTTCTGCTTGGTTACCATCGAGCCATGGTATCTATAAGTCGGACGTTGAAAAAGTTGAGCCATTAATCGAGCTTGGACTTCATTACGAACCTTACGCACTGTGGGGTGTGCCGGATTACGTACCTGAAGAGATGGTCGCTGAAGTGGCGGATTTATTGAAGCCTGAAGTCGTCGAGCAAATGAGACCTAAAATTCAAGGTATTAATCCAGGAGCTGGAATCACTCGCTTCTCTATCCAGATGATGGAAGAGTACGGTTTAAGTAAAGCAGGCTATGAGTTTTTTACAGGCAGTGAAGACGACTGTTTTAGTGCTTTTGAAGATGCCGTCGCAAATAAAGAGTGGGTCATTGTGCCGCTATGGAAACCGCAATTTCTTCACTATCGTTATGATATTCGCGAGCTTATAGAGCCGAAAGGGCTGCTTGGAATTGTAGACCGAGCTGTACTGTTACTGAGAGATGATAAGAAAAATCTATTTACTGATGAACAGCTTAAAACCTTAGATTCATTACGTTTCTCCAACGATATTATTGCCGAGCTTGATTATAAAGTGTGCCGAGAGGGTAAACCGCAAGATGAAGTGACGTATGAATGGTTAGCTGCACAAGGTGTTATCTAACTAGGTTAACAGGTAAGTATCTCAACACTACTCGGTCGAGCAGTGTGATTATCAAAAATATATTGAATGTAATTAAAAGATTAGGCGGTTTATCTAGGGTAAAAAATCTCTATGATGAAGGTGTCCAATCAAAGGAGAAACAACATGCCAGCACCAACAACAATGAAAGCAATTGGTTTTACTCAATCACTAGCAATTACAGAGCAAGACAGCTTATTCGAGTTTGAAACAAGCCTGCCAGAGCTAAAAGACAATGACCTGCTGGTAAAAGTGAGTGCGACCTCGATTAACCCAGCAGATGCAAAAATACGTATCCGCAACGCACAAGATAAAACCCTAGAGCAGCCAAAAGTATTGGGCTATGACGCGGTGGGTGAAGTGGTTGCTAAAGGTGGCAATGTTTCAGGCTTCGAAATTGGTGACCGTGTTTATTACGCAGGTGATGTGACACGTATGGGTGCGAATGCTGAGTACCAAGCGGTCGATTACCGAATTACAGCTCACGCCCCAAAAAGCCTTTCTGACGAATCAGCAGCCGTTATGCCTCTCGCTACATTGACAGGTTGGGAAGCCTTGTTTGATCGCCTACGCGTTCGTCCAGAAGAGAAGAAATCTATCCTGATTATTGGTGGCGCAGGCGGTGTCGGCTCGATTACGATTCAATTGGCGAAGCAGCTCACTAACTTAACAGTGATTGCGACCGCTTCAAGACCAGAGACTGAGCAGTGGGTAAGAGATATGGGCGCTGACCATATTGTGAATCACCGCAATCTAGTGGAGTCGGTACGTGAGCAAGGCATTCAACATGTGGACTACATCTTCAACGTTGCAGATACCAAAGGTCACTGGGATGCAATGGTCGAGTTGATTGCTCCGCAAGGCATGATCAGTTCAATTGTAGAATTTGATGGTGGTGTTGACCTATCAAAACTACAAGGCAAATCAGCTGGCTTTATCTGGGAGCTGATGTTTACTCGCTCGCTGTTTAACACTGACGATATCCAGAAGCAGCAAGATATCCTGTTCCAAGCGGCAAACTTGATTGATGCTGGCCGCATTAAATCAACACTCACTACAACATTAAATGGCTTTGGTGTTGAGACGTTAAAAGACGCACACCAACGTATCGAAAGCAGCGCGTCAATTGGCAAAACTGCAATTAAATACTAACTCAGACTTATAAAAACGGGATTTTTGATGAAACTGTATATCTACGAGCATTGTCCATTTTGTGCCCGTGTTGTTTATGTTGCTAATGCACTGAAGCTTAACGTTGAATACCAAGTTGTGGATTACGCTGATGCGCAAACTCTGATTGATTTAATCGGTCAAAAAATGGTGCCAGTTTTGGAGAAAACGGATGGCAACGTGATGGCGGAAAGCATGGATATCATTGCTTACTTTATCGAGCAAGCTGGTATTGATGCGGTAGCCGCACCATCAGAAGAGACGTTGGCATTTCAGCGTGAGGCATTCCCTTTGATTCAAAGAATTGGCTACCCTCGCTGGACGAAACTGAATCTAAAAGAGTTCGCGACTGAAGCAAGTGTTACTGCATGGCAAGCGAAGAAAGAGACAGAAGAGCTGAACTTTGTTCGCCTGTTAGAAAGCACAGAGCAAATTGTTGCAGATGTAAACGCACAGTTGCTTAACGCTGAAGCGTTGATCCAACCGAATGCGGGTAAATCACCACTGCCTCTGGTTGATCAGGCTATCTACTTCTCGCTACTGCGCGGCTTCTTTGTTGAGCCCACCGTTACTTGGCCGCAAGAGCTTAAGTTATGGCTGGAAACAAACAGTAATGAGCTAGGTGCTAGTATACTAACTGTCTAGACTGGTTGGACGAAAGCGTATTAATTAGGCCCGAGTTATCAAGATGGTAGCTCGTTTTTTTTATTAATATAACCAGTCAAACTTAAAAACAGTAAAACCTGTGATTTCTTTTTACTCATTACTATTCCTCTTCCCCTAGAAGTAACCTCAAGGCAGGTTGGAAATCTTTACGACGTGATTTTCCATACCTGTAGTTATTCATTTATTTCTAATTTAGCAAAATCCCAAACACGAAAATGTCCAGAACCTTCATAAGCTGAATTTTTACCGGTTGAATTTTTACCGGTGGTACTTCCTAGTTCGAAAGTCCCCCTTTCCAACTTAGAACCGATCTCTATATTAGTTTCGGGATATTTTCCTTTACCCTTCCCCCATCAAACGGATGCATAGCTGATCTTCCTAGCGACTTACAACGTAAGAGGTTCGTTAAAAGGGAGAAAACAATATGTCCACCGTCTATGTCAGCATCGGAAGCAACATTAACCGCGAACATCACGTCACAGAATCTCTCAAAGCATTGAATAGCCGCTTTGCACCTCTGCACATTTCTAATTTCTACGATTGTGAGCCTGTTGGTTTTGAAGGAGACAACTTCCTAAACCTAGTCGTTGGGTTTGAATGTGACCTTTCTATCGCTGAACTGGCCAAGGTTCTGCATCAAATCGAATTAGAGAATGATCGCAAGCGTGAGACTAAAGAATATGCTTCGCGCACTATGGATATCGATATCCTTCTTTACGGTAACGAAGTGGGCACTATCGATGGGGTAGAGCTGCCTCGAGGTGAAATCACCGAGTACGCTTTTGTGCTTCGACCGTTAGTTGATGTTGCCGCGCAAGAACGTCATCCCACGCTAGATATCTCTTTTCTGCACCTCTGGAACAACTTCGATCAGCTGAGTCAGAAAACTGAACTTATACCTTTCAAGGTCAGCTTCACTTAATCCCTACAGCGGCTTTGAACAGAACGCTTGAGCTTTATTGATCTTTTCTTCTAACAGGCACGTAACTCACTCTACCTTCTAAGGATCGGAAACTGTTATGAATCACAATGCGATTATCACCATCACAAATCTCAGATTAAGAACCTTCATCGGCTTCAACGAAGAAGAGAAAACCAAGCAACAAGACATTGTTATAAATGCGGAGATCCATTACCCCGCAAACAACCTTTGCCTCTCTGATGATGTGGAGAACGCACTTAACTACAAAAATATCTGCAAAAAAATTATTGAACATGCTGAATCTGGACGGTTTCTGCTTTTAGAAAAGTTAACCAGCGACGTACTCGGTATTTGTATCGACCATTCATGGGTCCGATACGCTCAAGTGAGAATTGACAAGCCTCATGCGCTACGTTTCGCCGATTCCGTCTCGCTCACCCTGAGCTATGAAGCAGAACTTGAAGATTAACTCATAAGGAGAGAGTCATGCTGAATACAGAAGCCGAAAAAGTAAGAGAAGCTTTGCTCGAAAAGGGACTAGAAACCCCGATGACATCGAGCGAAATGAACCCCGACCAGAAGTACAACCGCATCAAAGGACTTTTGACGGAAGTCGTCAGTACGCTTGGACTGGATTTAACCGATGACAGTCTCGCTGAAACACCTCATCGCATTGCAAAGATGTACGTTCACGAGATATTTTCAGGGCTCGACTACAACAACTTCCCAAAAATCAGTGTTATCGACAACAAAATGTCGGTTGATGAAATGGTCAAGGTATCAGACATCAATTTAACTTCTACGTGCGAGCATCACTTCATTACCATTGATGGTTTAGCACAAGTGGCTTATATCCCTGAATCCAAGATTCTCGGGCTATCTAAAATAAACCGTATTGTTCGATTCTTTGCTCAGCGTCCGCAGGTTCAAGAACGCCTTACCCAGCAAATCCTGGTCGCAATACAGGCTCTGGTTGAAACAGAAAATGTGGCTGTGACGATTAAAGCAACTCACTACTGCGTTAAATCGAGAGGCGTTATGGATGCAAACTCTGAAACCACCACAACCGCGCTTGGTGGCAGTTTCAAAACTAACCCTCAAACTAGAGCTGAGTTTTTACGATGAGTGAGACGATTCTAATAACCGGTGTGGGAAAGCGTTTAGGATTCGCTCTGGCGCAGCAACTTTTATCTGACGGATACAAAGTAGTTGGCACTTACCGAAGTGACTATCCACAGCTGCAATTACTGCGCGACAGTGGAGCCGACTTGCAACAGGTAGATTTTTATCAACAAAGCAGCCTAGAGGGTTTTCTGCATTATGTTGGTCAAGAATACAAGGCGCTCCGAGCCATCATCCATAACGCTTCCGACTGGCAGCCGGAGAACAAAGAAAATCCCAGTGAAAACGCATTACAAATTATGAACCAGATGATGACGGTTCACGCTACCGTGCCTTATCTGGTTAATTTAACGCTCAAAGACCAATTAATGTCTGGCGATAAAACGTCGGACATCATCCACATCAGTGATTACGTTGCGGAAAAAGGCAGTAAAAAACACATCGCTTACGCGGCCAGTAAAGCTGCGCTCAACAACCTGACGCTGTCGTTCTCGGCGATGTTGGCTCCCAAGGTGAAAGTCAATACTGTCTCTCCAGCCATGATCAAATTCAATGAACATGACGACGAGGCCTACAAAATCAAAGCTCTGAAAAAAGCACTGATTCCTACAGAGGCAGGCTTTGAAGAAGTGATAGATGGCATCAAGTTTGTTTTGGCTAGCCACTATATGACAGGAAGGACTTTACACCTTGATGGCGGTAGGCATTTGAAGTGAAGTTCATGTGTTGTGGGCTAACCTTCCTTGTGCTGCAACACAGCCACAAATGCATCCAAATACTGTTCGATAGTCAGGTCAGCAGATACGGGCGGTAGCTCTACAGTAATGCATGGCAGGTTTCTTTCTTGGCACCATGTCCCGAATGAGCCTGGGGTTTCGTAATCGACGTCTTCAACAAGTGGTAGGTTGAACTGTTTGCCTAGCCAAGTGGCAAGTTCCGATTGGGTTGGGTCATCGACCATGGCGAGTGGTTCGTGGAAAGAGATGACGAACTTGGGTTTGCGCTGTTCAATGAGGTTGATGAGCGATTGTACTTCCGGTTCAAGCTGATCGGCTTGTCCTGTTTTCACTTTTACATCTCTGACTGGGGTGTGAGAGCTCCAGCGATAGACGGTGCCGTCTTCTGTCCAGTTTTGCGTCGGGAATGCGCGGTTCAAATCGACTTGGTTAGCGTTGGCGCGGGTGCCTAGTTGGTTGCCGTCAGGGTTCATCGACAAGATCACATCGTGTCGTAAGTTGGCGGCTGGCAGGCTTCTTAGCGCACAAGACAAACCTGCGATAGAAGCGGTTTCATCGCCGTGTGTGCCAGCTATGATTAGACCTCGATATTCGCTTTCTACTTGCGCGGGGAAATAGAGCAAGGGTGCGCCCAATACCGACTTTCCATATGGTAGCGGCTTTATTGAAAATGCAGCTCTTTCCGTTCTTGGAATTAAACTCACCTTTATCTCCTGATTGATCAAGTACTATCAAGTATTAACGATTACAAAAACTATTTAGATAAACGAAAGTATTAAAACTCGTCAACAGTCGCATTGTTAATTTTATTACTTGCTTCAAAGATAGGCTAGGAGAGCAAAAACATATGGATTTTAAGAAACATTCAACGGCGTTACTCATTTCATCTCTATTGACCCCTTTTATCTCAGTAACTGCCGTTGCTGACACATTGCCTGCGGGAACTTCTCTGGCGAAAGAACAGCACTTAGTGCGCGCGAATGATGCAGAAGCGGCGACACTAGATCCTGCGAAAGCTGAAGGCCTGCCAGAAATGCACATCCTACGTGATTTGTTTGAAGGTTTAGTGATTCAAGATCGTGATGGCAATATCACCCCGGGTGTTGCGCAGTCTTGGGAAACCGAAGACAACCAGACCTTTGTATTCCACCTTCGTAAAGATGCGCAATGGTCGAATGGCGATCCGGTGACGGCCGATGATTTCGTGTATGCGATAAGACGCGCGGTAGACCCTAAAACGGCATCGCCGAATGTTTGGTATCTCAAGCTTACTCAAATCAACAATATTGCTGACGTAGCCGAAGGCAAAAAGCCCGTTGAAGAGTTAGGTATCTCTGCAGTCGATAAACATACGGTGAAATTCGAACTCGATAGTAAAGTGCCTTACTTTGTGGCGATGACAGGCCACACATCCATGATGCCAGTGCACAAAGCAACCCTAGAAAGTAGTGACAAGCCGTGGAGCGATCCTAAACAATTTGTTGGTAATGGTGCATTCGTACTAGACGAGTGGGTGGTGAACGAGCGCATTGAGCTTAAGAAGAACCCGACGTACTGGGACAGTTCAGATACCCACTTAACCGAAGTAACTTATATTCCGTTTGAGAATCAGAATGCCTCGATTAACCGTTATGCGGTGGGCGAGGTCGATATTACTTCGGATGTGCCTACACACATGGCACAGCAGCTTAAAAGCAAATATCAAGATGCGTTTACCACAGTGCCTCTGCTGTGTACTTACTACTACGCATTCAATACTACGCGACCACCTTTTGATGATGCGCGAGTACGTAAAGCTGTCTCTTATTCTATGATGCGTGACGTTATCACCAATGGTGTGACTCAGGTGGGCAACTTACCGGCTTATACCTTTGCACATGAGTACACAGCTGGTTTTGATGCGACACAACCTGAATACAGCACATGGACTCAAAAGGAACGTGATCAAAAGGCCAAAGAGCTACTGAAAGAAGCGGGCTACGATGCGTCTAATCCGTTGGACTTCAAACTGCTTTACAACACCAGTGAATCGAACAAGTCGATTGCAGTGGCGATTGCATCAATGCTGAAAGGTAATTTGGGTGCTCAAGTCGAGCTTGAAAACCAAGAGTGGAAGTCTTACTTGGTGTCACGTCGCCAAGGTGATTTTGATGTAATGCGCGCCTCTTGGTGTGGTGATTACAACGAAGCATCAACCTTCTTGAGCCTATTGCGCTCTGGTTCTTCGGGTAACTTTGCTCGCTACAGCAATGACAAGTACGATGCCGCGATGGACAGCGCATTGGCCGCAACCAGTGAACAAGATCGCCAAGGTTTCTATGACCAGGCAGAGCAGTTACTGGCAGAAGACATGCCGATCGCGCCAATTTACTACTACATGCAGGCTCGCCTAGTGCGTCCAAGTGTTGGTGGTTTTGCGAAGAACAACGTTGAAGGGCGTATCTACTCCAAGGATCTCTACATCAAAGAGTAATTGAGCTTCTTACATACCAATAAAAGTCTGAAATAGAGAAAAGGGACGTTGATCATAAATATCGGATCAACGTCCCTTCGTCATTAATCTGTAACGGTAAGCGCAAAAAACTGAAACCTGACTGAAGTATTTTTCACTTTTATTTCAATCAGGTAAAGCCATGTTACCCCCTCTACGTGCCCTTGTTGCGTTCGAAGCTGTTGCCCGCCTCGGTTCTATTGGCGCTGCTGCGCGAGAGCTTTGTGTTACGCAAGCTGCGGTGAGTCAGCAGCTTAAAAGTTTAGAAACCTTTCTCGATACCACACTGTTTGAACGCAGCTCCAAAGGCGTAAAGTTGACGTCGGCTGCCCAACATTATCAACCGATTGTTGCGGGCTCATTGGCTCATCTGAAACTACAGACTCAAATCCTGTTTGGGGAAAAAGAAACCGACGTTTTGAGCCTGCGCGTTAATCACACCTTTTGCCATAACTGGCTGCTACCTCGCCTGCCATCTTTTTATCAAAAATACCCTTTTATCAGGCTCGATATTCAGCTGGTGGATTGGCCATCAACCAACCCTTGTCAGAATGTCGATATCGAGCTGACCAACGGCAAAGTCGAAAGCGAAGACACCCATTGTGAGCGACTGTTTCAAGAACACTGGCAGTTAGTGTGTAGCCCTCAATTCAAATCCGATCATCAAGAATTACTCAGCAAGCATGACTTTGCTGCTCTGCCGACGGTTCAGGTGAAAGGCTACCGAGAGAACTGGCTGCAATGGCTTGGGCATAACCAATTCGAGATGACCTTACCTAAGGTTCTGCTCGAAGTGAGTAACTCTCTGCATGCCTTAGAAGCGGTTAAACATGGCATTGGAATGTTGCTCGTACGCTCGCTCGCGGTGTCTGAATTGCTCAAGAAAGAAGACCTTGTGTTGGCAAACGAATCCTCGATGCCTGCCGAATCTGCCCACTATCTGATTACCAAACACAGTCGCAGCGCCAAGGTGAATTTCTTCTGCGATTGGCTCTATCACCAAATGGAAGACGGTGAACTGGAGTAAAGATTTTCTTATGGATAGCCATAAAAAAAATGAAGGGCGCTCTTACTAACCTGTCATAAAAAACACTTAGTTTAACCGCATACAAATAAGGACGAGGTCACCATGAGTGCTTTCTCACAACCAATGAAAAACCGCTTAAAGGTACTGTTATTTACCGCACCGTTGTTGGTGCCACTGTTTACTTTTTGGCTCGTACCATTTGGTTATTCAATTTATATCAGCTTTACCGATTGGGATTACATCTCGCCAGATTATTCGTTCATCGGTTTAGAAAATTACGAGTACATGGTTGAGGACTACGAGTTCATTCAAGCGGTGCTCAACACGTTTTGGTTCTCTGCCGGAGTGGTGATTCCAACCATCATTCTTGGTCTTGTGTTTGCCATGTTGCTGCACAAAAACTTCAAGGGTAGCCAGTTTTATCGTGCTGTGATCTTCTCGCCTTGGATCACGCCAACGGTCGCGGTGTCGATTGTTTGGTCTTGGGTGTTCGAGACGAAGTCGGGCTTGGCAAACCACTTGTTAGAGTCGGCAGGGTTTAGCGCGATTCCATGGCTAGAAAACGGAAACACAGCCTTGATTGCGGTAATTATCGTGACGGTTTGGCAGGCGATTGGTTGGACGATGCTGTTTTACATCAGTGCGCTCAACAAGATTCCAGAGTCACTGTATGAGGCGTCTTTGATTGATGGTTGCAGCAGCTTAACGCGCTTTTTGAAGATAACGCTGCCGCTGATCTCACCAACCACATTTTTCTTAGTGGTGGTCAACATTATTACGGCAATGCAGGCGTTCGATCAGTTCCAGATCCTAACGCAAGGCGGGCCGGGTGGAGAGACACGTACCTTGTTGTACTTGTTCTACCAACAAGCGTTTGAGCGTTACGAAATGGGACCTGCAGCTGCGACATCGTTAGTGATATTCCTGATTACTGGATTGTTGGCACTTATTAATACCTACATCGGCAAGCGCTGGGTGTACTACTAGTCGATTTTTGAAAGGACAGAATTATGACCACGCAAGTATTGGATGCCAATCAAGTATTGAATCAGAGTGCAACGAAAACCAAAGCCCAAACCAAAGCGACCAAATCAGAGATTACGTCAAAGAAAACTTCAGTGGATCGCCGTTCGTTTATCGCACTGGCTAAGCACCTGTTCTTGGCAACCTGCGGGACCATTATGGTGTTCCCGTTCTTATGGATGCTGTCTGGTTCGCTGAAAACTAATGATGAGATCTTTGCTAACCCGCTGGATTTGATTCCAGAGCAGTTTCGCTGGGAGACCTTTGTCGAAACCTTTCACAGCGCGCCGTTTGGCTTGTACATCTTCAACAGCTTTAGCGTGGCTTTGTTCACGACTCTGTTGGTGATTGTGAATTCCGCGATGTTTGCATACGCGCTGACTCAGCTGAGGTTTCGTTCGAAGACAGTGCTCTATTTCATCGTGATGGGCTGTTACATGCTGCCAGGCGCAGTGACTTATATTCCGTCTTATATCACCTTGGCAAAGCTGGGTTTGTTGGATTCTCACATGGGCTTAGTCGCGTCGAACGCGGCGTCGGTTTTCGGCGTGTTTTATCTGCGCCAAGTGTTTATCAAGGTGCATCCGTCGCTGATTGAAGCGGCACGAATTGATGGTGCAGGTGAGCTCAAAATCTTATGGGCAATCATCTTACCGCAATGCCGAGCAGCAGTCGCAACACTGTTCCTCATCACTTTTATTACCAATTACAACAGCTACATGTGGCCAAGTCTGGTGATTACGACTCAGGATTTAAATCTGATCGCTACTGGTATTCGTCACTACTTTATTGCCGAAGGTAACTATGGGTTGAACTGGTCGCAAATTATGGCGGCGAGCACCATTGCAGTATTGCCTTTGTTAATTCTATTCGTCATTTGTCAAAAGACGATTCTTTCAGGTATCGCCGATAACGGCGTAAAAGAGTAAACGGAAATGAAACTAAAAACTCTCGCACTAGTGTGTGCTGGCGCAGCAAGCGCGTCTATGTTCTCTAGCAGTGTTCTTGCCGCTACCGAAGTTAACTTTTGGTATTCCGGTGGTACTAAGCCACAGCAAATGATGACTAAGCTCATCGAAGAGTTCAATGCGAGCCAAGATGAGTATGTGGTGAAGCCAGCATTGCAAGGTAACTACACAGAAACCTACCAGAAGCTGCAAGCCGGTTTAGCGTCGAAAACGGCACCTGAACTTGTTCTGTTAGATTCAGGCCGTGCGGAAGCGATGCACGGGCGTGGTCTGAGTCGTGACCTAACGCCGTTCATGGATGAAGAGTTCAACTTCTCTGATTTCATCGGCGCGTTTAAAGATCAAGTGACCGCAGAAGATGGCACTATCATCGGTCTACCTGCTTACGGCACAACTCAAGTGTTCTACTACAACAAGCAGGTGTTGGCAGATAACGGCTTTACTGAGCAAGATCTAAAGACATGGCAAGGCGTGGCTAAGGTCGCAGAGAAAGTCACACAACGTGATGAGAAAGGTAATGTGACCTTCTACGGCTGGGAGCCGATGTGGGGTCAAGACAACATGATTGATGCGGCATTTTCTAACGGCGCTAAGATCATCAGTGATGACGGTAAGAAAGTGCTGATTGACTCTCCTGAGTGGGTTGAGGTTTGGGACAGCTTCCGTAAGTGGATCCACGATGATCAAATCATGCGTATTCACTACGGTGGTCAAGGCTGGGAATACTGGTACAAAACCATTGATGATGTGATGAAAGACAACGCACTAGGCTACACCGGTTCATCGGGTGACCAAGGTGACTTGGACTTCACTAAGCTTTCAGCAACCACGCAACCAGGTTGGGGCTCAAACCCTTCTGCACCACAAGCGGGTGCGCTGGTTTACGTAATGCCAAAAGGCACAGATGACGCAGCGGCCAAAGGTGCATTCGAGTTTGTTGAGTTCTACACCAACGCGAAAAACACCGCGGCATGGTCGATGTTTACGGGCTACATCCCAGTGCGTAACAGCGTTTCTGAAGTTCCAGAATACCAAGCGTTCACTAAAGATAACCCACAAGCTCTGATCCCGCTAAAGCAAGCGAACACGGCGACCAAAGATTTCCTAGACCCTACCAACGGTAAGATCATGGATGCGCTTAAGGTGGCTGCAGACCAAATTCAAATCCAAAACGTGCCTGCTGATAAAGCGCTAAAACAAGCAGCTAAGAAAGCACAACGTGCACTAGACCGAGCGAATCGTTCTTAATCTGTAAAGTGGTTAAAACTATCTTTGCATGCATAAAGGCCCATCTATTCGGGTGGGCCTCTTTTTGACCCAGTCCTTCAATTAGGACGAATTTGGTGAAGACAATGACCCAATTTCAAGGTGAGCTGCCGTTTGGCAGAGTACGTATCCCCTTTGATGTGCCAGCAGGTTCTCACAGCGTAACCATTATTGGTACGACGGTGACAAAAGGGTTCCTATACGCAGCAGCCTACGATGCCAACCAAGCATTTCGTGGCAAAGTGCTGTTTGAAAAGACGCACAAGTCACTCACCATCCAACCGGAAAACTCAGGCCTAGGCGCGATTGATGGAGCGATTCCATCGGGCGAGTGGTTCTTAGAACTCTACAACCTTGAGGGTGAGTTTCGTACCGAACGCGCGATGCAGTATCAAGTCGATGTGCTTTGCTCTGATGAATTAGTTAATAACGATGTTGAGCTAGAACTGAACCCAACAGTCACAACTGAGCACGATATCGAGTTTGATTACAGCTACATGCTGAGTTCTGATTCTCGCTGGTATCGTGGCGATTTACACGCTCACACTCAGCTTTCTGATGGTCACAATACCTTAGCCGCGGCTAAAGACATTGTTGAATCACAAGGGCTCGATTTTTTCTTCTTTACAGAGCACAACATTTGCCAGCCCAAGCTGCCTGTATCAAATCAGTGTTTGTTCTTACCGGCGTTAGAAGTCACGACTGATCTCGGGCATTTCAATGTGCATGGCCCGGTTAAGTCTTTGGATCTCAGAAACGTTGAACACAGCAGCCAAGCGACGATGGAAGCTGGATTGAGCTTAGCTAAAAGTGGACACAATGGCGGACACAGTTCCCTTGGCATTAATCACCCGATGATGAAGCCGTGGCATTGGCATTACGATCAAGTCGAACTCAACCAAGTGTCGACGTTTGAAGTGTGTTGTGACCCAACTTGGTCGACCTCGCCAAAAGCAACCGAAGAGGCGTTATTGGTTCTCAATGAAATGTGGAATTGTGGCCAGCGCATTACCGCGATTGGTGGCAGTGATTCACATCTTGAGCCCCATGAACGCAACCCTAAATCGGATGAGCCTTCGATTTATGGTGACCCATCAACATTCGTTTACAGTCATGGTTTGAGTGGTGAGGGGATCTTGTCTGGTCTGCGTAACGGCCAAGTCTACCTAGAGCGCCGCTGTGGCCTGAAGTTTGATATCAACTTAGGTGATTTGCTACCGGGCAATGATTCTCAAGGGCAGGAACTCACTTATCGTATCGCTGTCACTGATTCAGAAAACCCTTACTACGCCGAGTGCGTGGTGGATGGCGAGATTGTTGAACGAATCGCTCTGAATGATGAGCTACAAAGTATCCATATTGATGAAGGCTACCGTTGGTGTCGAGTGGATATTCGTCGTGGGGATCTTTCTTCAGCATTATTCAACAGCACTCAATCTGCATCTGACGAGCGTGAGTTTGAAGGCTGCATCAACGCCGTATTCGACGGCAAACAACCAGAATTTAACCAACCCCTAGTGCGTACTTGGGGAGAACTAATGGAGCGAATGAGCCGTGATGAAGTTTAAGGCGATGTTATTTGATAAAGACGGCACATTGTTAGAGTTCCACAAGATGTGGCTTAACGTTTCTCGTGGTGCTTGTGAGCGTGTGAAATCTTACAGTGACCAGCATCAAGGTAATCAAACTGTCACACCTGCTGAGTTACTCTTGGCCATCGGTGTTGAAGGTGATGTGGTTGATAACTATGGACTATTAGCCTCAAATCCAGTGGAAGATACCGCGACAGCGTGGTTCAACATGCTGCAACCCAATGTCTCGCTCGCTGAGTTCACCAAGTTGACCAAAGCGGCTTTCAATGACGAAGTGGAAGAGAATCCAAGCTGGATTGAAGCCCTTCCGGGTGTGACTGAAAAGCTTGGCCTGTTTAAGCAGCAAGGCATGATTTTAGGCATCGCGACTGCGGATACCAAAGACTCAACCATCTACACACTGGAGCAATCGGGTTTGAGCGAGATGTTCGATTATGTCGGTTACTCCGATGGTGATATCGAACCTAAACCTGCGCCAGCACTGCTCAATGCATTCTGTGAACAATGCGGTATTGAGCCTCATGAGGTGATCATGTTTGGTGACACGGTTTCGGATATGGAATTTGGCCGCAATGCAGGCGCAAGCAATGTCGGTGTTCTGACGGGGACTGCACAACACAGCGAGTTAGAGCCTGTGGCGGATCTGGTTATCGCATCGGTTGCCCACTTTGAGCTCAATCAACTGCAAGAACGTGGCTAAAACGTTTCACGACAGATTGCAAAGATAGTATTTAACGAATTGATTTAAGGACAGGTTATGGCTGAAGTCACACTGAGAGGGGTAGAAAAAACCTACCCAAATGGTTTTAAGGCCGTGCACGGTGTCGATCTGAATATTCGCGAAGGTGAATTCATGGTGTTTGTTGGGCCGTCTGGCTGCGCAAAATCCACCACACTTCGTATGATCGCAGGCCTTGAAGATATCTCAGAAGGCGATGTCTACATTGGCGATAAGCGTGTGAATGAGCTGCCACCTAAAGATCGTGGCATCTCGATGGTGTTTCAGAACTACGCGCTTTACCCGCACATGTCGGTGTACGAAAACATGGCTTTTGGCCTTAAACAACAGAAGCTGCCAAAGCATGAAATCAATGAGCGAATTGAAGATGCAGCCAAGACTCTCGATATTGAACATCTGCTAAATAATAAGCCGGGTGAAATGTCGGGCGGTCAAAGGCAGCGTGTGGCTTTAGGTCGTGCGATGGTGCGTAAGCCGGATGTCTTTTTGTTTGACGAGCCGTTGTCTAACTTAGACGCAAAGCTACGTGTGTCGACTCGTGTCAGCATTGCGCAGCTGCACAACAACCTGAAGCAAGAAGGGCAGAACGCCACCATGATCTACGTGACACACGATCAGGTGGAAGCCATGACTCTTGGTGACCGGATCTGTGTATTGAATCAAGGTGAGATCATGCAAGTCGATACGCCAATGAATCTTTATCAGTACCCAGCCAATAAGTTTGTTGCAGGCTTTATTGGTTCGCCAGCGATGAATCTTATCAAGGTGAGAGTGGACGAGATTGACGGTGTGATGAACGTGATATCGGAAAGTGGTACACGTTGGACGCTACCACAAGATAAGCAGGCTATCGCCCGTGAGAAACTCGGTGAGTGGTTGTGGTTTGGTGTTCGCCCTGAGCATATCCAATTGGCCAACCACGATGCCCCATTGTCGGAGGTGAATACTCAAACGCACAGGCTAGATGTTGTTGAATCCATGGGTAATGAGCTGTATCTCTACTTCAAACTCGGTGCTGACAAGCTGGTGGCTCGTGTACCTTTCGATGCAGATCGAATTGCAAACAGCGGTGAAGAGACAGTGCTCCACTTTAATACGCTACAGTGTCACTTATTTGATTTAGAAACAGAAGAAGCATTGACTGATTAAGTCGATGTGTCGCACTTAAAACAAAGAAATCCCCGCTCAGATGAGTGGGGATTTTTATTAGGAGGAGATTATCAACAGGATCTCGGGTCTGTGCTCGAGGCTTTTTTGTTGGAGATAGCTAAACGCTCTTGAGGGTTAGAACCATTTAATGGCTCGGAATCGCAATCCTTTTTTCTAGCCAACGAACCGCTTGCGATACCACCAAAATAAGAACAAGGTACTCCAAAACCAGAAACGTATAGATCTCTAAAGGTAAATATTCGTTCACCACCAGCTCATTTGCTCGCCTTGTTAAATCACTCAAACCAATCACGCTCACTAGCGAGCTCATCTTGAGGATATAAATAAACTGATTGCCCAAGGGCGGCAGTATTTGACGGAATGCCTGCGGTAGGATAACCAATCGCATTTTTTGCCAATAGGTCAATCCCAAGGATTCGGCCGCTTCATGTTGCCCACGATTAATCGCTTGAATCCCCCCACGGAACACTTCAGCCATAAAGGCGCTCTCGGCAATGGTCAATGCGATTACCCCTGCCCAGAAGTGGTTCAAAGAGACATCGAGTAATGTCGGCATTCCGTAATACACCCACAATAGCAATACCAGCACAGGGATAGAACGAATCACCTCTACGTAAAGTCGATTAATTCCCTTGAGTACTGGTGAGCTTGAAAGCGCAGGAAAGGCGACCAATAGACCGAGAGCCATGGCAAAAAACATACTCAACAACGAAACCTGAATAGTCTCGCTAAAACCAGCCATCAAAAACTGAATATTAGTTCGTCCCTGCTCCGTCGACGGGTCGAGTACATACCATCCCCATTGATAATCTGAACATCCTGTCAGAAACAGCAGAGAAACTAGCGATAAGTGACGATAGTTCACATTTACTCCAAAAAACTCCATTTGTTATTACCATGTTAACAACCAAATCTGTTTAATGGTTAATAATTAAGAAGAATATCTACATTCATCACTTAGAAATCAGCATTCTTTAAAGGAATAAAAAATGAAAAAAAGCTTAATCGCATTAGGAATGTGCCTGCTTGCTTTTACACAGATCGCACATGCACAAAGTCGTTTACAAGAGATACTAGATGCGGGAGTTCTTCGCGTTGGTACAACGGGGGATTGGAACCCAATGACAATGAAGGATCCTGCAACCAACAGCTACCGTGGCTTTGATATCGACGTTACGACTGAGTTGGCTAAAGATCTAGGCGTAAAAGTGGAATACATCGCAACAGACTGGAAAACCTTGGTGAATGGCATCACTGCCAACAAATACGACGTGACTGGTAGCGCATCGCTCAATATGTCTCGTGCAAAAGTCGCTGGATACAGCCAACCCTATTTCTATTTGGCTTTTGTCCCAGTTGTGCAAAAGAAAGATCTAGAGAAGTTCTCCGATTGGAGTGACTTTGACAAAGCAGAAATCAAAGTTGCCGCCACGCTCGGCACAGTACAAGAAAAAATGGTGAAGGACTTCTTCCCGTCGGCACAACACATCGTGATTGAAGCGCCTGCGCGTGATTTCCAAGAGCTTTTGGCTCGCCGCGCTGATGTCTCCGTGACTTCAAACGTAGAGGCTGCAACCTTAGTAGAGAAGTTTAAGCAGCTCGCGATTGTTCCGGTGAAAGAGCCACGTAAACCAACTCCAATTGCGATGCTACTACCACAAGATGATCAGGTTTGGATTAACTACATCAACCACTGGGTTGAATTGAAAAAGACGCAAGGTTTCTTCAAGCAAACCGCTGAGAAGTGGGGATTGAAGAGCATGTAACGAGCTGATAGAGAAGAGAAAAATAGAGCCCTTAGGGGGTAGGGCTCTAGAGTTAGGAGCTTGCTTTAATTTGGGTTACGCGACCACTAACGTCGCGGCTTTCTTCATTGCTTCTTTGGTTGAACACTCAATCACGTTTGCGTTAGCAAAGCGGTGAGCGTCTTTCACTTGAATATCGTGAGCCAAGATAACCAGTCTTGCGTTCGCTACATCTAGGTCGGTGATGCGGTTCTGAATACCGTTTTGACCTTGAGTTTCTACCTTGATCTTAAGACCAGCCGCTAAGCCTGCTTTCTCTAGTGCTTTTGCAGCCATGAAGGTGTGTGCAACACCAGAAGGGCAACATGTTACTGCTACGATGTCGTACTCGCCTTCGCCTGCTTCAGGAGTCGCTTGAGCTTGTACTTGCGCTGCTTCAAGCATGTCTTCTTCTGTTTCTACCGCTACAGGTTTCCAGAAGCCTACGATAACGGCTGTGGTTAGCGAGCCAAGCGCAATACCGACTACGTACATTGGAATGTTGCTTGATACTGGCGCAGTGATTAGGCCGCCCCACGGAGCGTGCAGTAGAACGTCTGTCATGAAACCAAACACACAACCAACGATACCACCGGCTACGATTGAAGGAAGTACACGCATTGGGTCATTTGCTGCGAATGGGATAGCACCTTCAGAGATACCGATAGAACCCATGATTGCTGCTGCTTTACCTGCTTCTTGCTCTTGTTTAGAGAACTTATTTTTGAATAGGAAAGTCGCCAGAGCCATACCTAGGGGTGGAGTACAAATCGCGATGCCTACACCGCCCATTAGCCAAGGTTGCGTGTCTACTTGAGTTTGAGCAAATAGGGTCGCTACTTTGTTGATAGGGCCGCCCATATCAAACGCCGTCATACCGCCAAGGATTGTGCCTAGAACCATCTTAGATGCACCAGCCATTGAAGCTAGGAACTCGTTCATTGAAGACATGAACAGTTTGATTGGCTCACCGATACCCCACAGCACGATGCCTGCAGAGATTAACGTGCCTAGAAGCGGGTAGATGAAGTACGCACCTAGCGCCGTCATGTTCGCAGAAAGTGGGATCTTCTTAAGTTGGAACACCACGCCACCGGCGATAAAGCCTGCCACGATACAGCCAAGGAAACCGCCGCCCATGTCAGCCATGATGCCAGAAGAGATCATTGCAGGTGCTAGTGCTGGTTTATCTGCAATGGAGTAACCAATAAAGCCGCCAAGAATGATTGGGAAAAGAACAAGGCCTTTGATACCGATATTAGAGATGTCTGCTAGTAAACCGTCTGCTGGTACAGCACCTTTGCCTGATGCCATTACCGCTAAAGCCAACAGAACACCACCGGCTACGATGAAAGGCAGCATGTGTGAGGTTCCGAAAAGCAGGTGACCTTTCATGGTACTAAGGATTTTTTTAAAGTCGCTACTACTATTTTTATTATTGGTATTCGTAGCTTGAGTTGTTAGGGTGCTCATAATTTTCTACGCCTTATGAATTAATTAAAATATTAAGGATTTGATGTTCGTCTTTTGCGTTATGGATATCTTGAATAAATTCGTCGCTGAATTTTCCAAATAGTTCTTGTAGTACATAAATATGATGGTCTGCACCGTTATCGGGTGAGGCAATCATAAAAAACACGGTTGGGTTGATACCGTCTTCATCGCCATACTCGATACCTTGACGCTTAACACCGACAGCGATTGCCGGCTCAGTTACTGCCTTGCTTTTTGAGTGTGGGTAAGCGATGCCATCCATCGAGGTAATACTTTGAGATTCACGAATTTCGATGTCTGCCAAGAAGGCTTCTTTATTACTGATTCGATTGTTCTCAAATAACATGCCTGCCAATTCTTCAAACAGTTCTTTTTTATTATTCGCTTGAAGGTTGTTATTAATTAAGTTGACGTTAGTTAGCTGTGTGATCATTTATTAACTCATTCACTATTGAAGTTCTTGAATTAAAATTAATGGATTAACCCGATTCGCGAAATAGCAAATAAAAGCCCTTCACTGTACATTTGTACCAAGCAAAATTAAGTGTGATTTGCATCATTCATCCAGTGTGAGATGAGTCATATTTGATGGTGTACTTCGGCGTTGAAATAACTTTCTGTAGGAAGAAAAAAGGTTCATCGCGGA
>NZ_JBFRUJ010000010.1:135292-169526 GCF_041474575.1 Vibrio sp. 10N.222.51.C5 | reverse complement strand
GGGTTCATGGGGCGGATACACCTTTACGGCTAAGTGCATATGGTCAACCTGGACGTTCAGCTCAACAACTTCACATCCAAGTTGATTACAGTAAACATTCATACACCGATAAACTTCTTTGCCTACATTGTTCTTCAAGATCCTAAATCTGTATTTTGGCGTCCACACTATGTGATATTGACATATCCAAAATACGTGGGGAGCTTGATTGTATCTATTCATGTTATTTATCCTCTTTGACTTCGCTAAAAATCAAGGGAGCATTTAACATGGGTAGAACTACAGGCAAAGCCTAACTGAATGATAACCACCTGCTGAAGTAGGTGGTTTAGGGCGAAAACAAAAACATCCTCCTCTCTTTAATACTTCGATGTAATCCATCAATTTGCACCTAGCTACCATGACGAACCCAAGTTTCCGAAACCGTCAAGAAGTGAAGATAAATAAGTTAAAACCCATAAAAGTACGCTTAGGTGTTCCATCACCTTGAACAACGCAATGAATTTCGCTGCCAAACACGAGTTCAGATTTTCTATACTTGGCACTCTTCGCAATAAAACGTATTGCGCTGTCCGATTTTTAGCTCTTGAATCAATGCTTCGCAGCTTGGACACTTTTCACCGGCTTTCCCATACACTTGTAGCTCTTGAGCAAAATACCCCGGCTTGCCATCCGCTTGTGCGAAATCTTTTAAAGTGGTGCCACCTTGTTTAATCGCGGTGGCGAGCACTTGTTTGATTTCTTCAGTTAACAAGGTCCACTCTGCTTGAGTTATCTTGTTAGCAGGGCGAAGTGGATGAATTCGTGAAGAAAATAGTGCTTCATTGGCGTAAATATTTCCCACGCCGACCACCACTTTGTTGTCCATAATGAACTGTTTGACGGCAACTTTACGCTTTTCTGCTTTCTCAGCGATGTAATCAGCGTTAAAGTCGTCCGTTAACGGCTCAGGACCAGAACCGAGTAACACAGGGTGTGTTTCGTCGGGAGCAGACCACAGCCAAGCGCCAAAACGACGTGGATCGTTGTAGCGTAGTACTTTTCCATTAGTGAGCTTAAGATCCACGTGATCGTGCTTTGCTGCTGGGAAGTCAGCATCTAACACGCGCAGTGAGCCAGACATCCCAAGGTGAACAATGGCTGTTCCGGTATCAGTTTCTATCAATAGGTACTTAGCTCGGCGTGAAATAGAGCGAATCACCTGCCCTTCTAATCGCTTAAGTTCTTGAGGGATATCCCAACGCAATTTAGGCGTGCGAAAAGTAAGGGTTTTAATGGTCTCACCGACTAAATGAGGCGAGATCCCCATTCTGCTTACTTCGACTTCGGGTAATTCAGGCATAGTTAGTCGTCCGATTTAGAGGAGTGGTTAGCGTTAAAGCTTGGAAACAGGTAGCTCTCTTCAATAGACACCGCCAACCACTGATCATTCCAGTTTTTTAACAACCAGAACTCAGGCAATTGATAATAGGTAATACGCTGGGGCTCTTCTTGGTCTTGATACCATACTTCGATGGTGTGTGGTGTATTTAACCGAGGCGTAAGGTCTGTGTAGGTCTGTGAGTCGACTTCCGTGCCCACAAGCTCTTTCCAACGTTGTGACAGCTCTTGTGCATTGGTGGCTTGAGGAAAGTCAGTATCTTCGAACTGGTAAACCCATTGATTATCTTGTTGAATGACAGACCACTTAGCAAAGTGTAACGCTTGAAGCTTTGCTGTTGGGTTCAGGAGATAAGGATAAGGGCTCTCAACCTGAGGCTCAGGTTCGATAAGGTACGCTTTGATCAATGTTGGAAGGTTTAACACGCCAATAAAAGCGATCACACTGAACATGAGTATGTTGTTCCACCGGCGTCCACGATATCTCATCTGATTCTGCTCATCTAACCTATTGAACATTCAGTATATCGTGAAAGTGGCAATACTTTCTATGTTGTACAGATTTCTATCTATCAGAGGCTATATCAAGCAAGAATAATTGAGTTCCTCAAATTGTAGATATAAAAAAACCCAGCGATTAAACTGGGTTTTTCAATTCTTTCTTCTACTGAAGAAGAGCAAAAAAAGCATCAATTACTTGATTTTAGCTTCTTTGTACATAACGTGTTGGCGAACTACTGGATCAAACTTTTTGATCTCAAATTTGCCTGGCATGTTACGCTTGTTCTTATCAGTTGTGTAGAAGTGACCAGTACCTGCAGAAGATACTAGACGAATTTTCTCACGAATGCCTTTAGCCATTGCTTAATTCCTCTTAAACGTTTTCGCCACGTGCACGGATATCAACAAGAACAGCATCGATGCCTTTCTTATCAATGATACGCATGCCTTTAGCAGTTAGACGTAGTTTAACAAAACGTTTTTCGCTCTCTACCCAGAAACGATGAGTTTGTAGGTTCGGCAGAAAACGGCGCTTAGTAGCATTGCGTGCGTGTGAACGGTTGTTACCCGTTACTGGACGCTTACCAGTTACTTGGCATACTCGGGACATGAATGTCTTCTCCAATCGTTTCAGCTCGATATCAACCTTGGTGGCCGAACCTCTCTATCAATTAAAATAGAAGGTAAAAACCGTTATGGAAAATCCATACAAGGCTATCAAAGGTCGCGCATTATACTAACTTGACACGCATTGCTCAAGACCCGAACAGATCCTTTTTACGGATTTCGTGATCTTTTTTTGTGCAGCGCAGCTTGCTTGAGTAATCAGAGCTGATTTTAGGTCTAAAAATGTGGCCGGAATAATAGCAGATTTAACGCAACTAACAACCTAAAATGTGATTCAAATCCATCCACGCTCTGCAAAAGAGACAACTTCGCCATCTCCAACCACAAAATGGTCGAGTATTCGTATGTCCACCAGCGCTAATGCATCGGTTAATCGGCGTGTAATCCGCCTATCCGCTTGGCTGGGTTCCGCAACACCCGAAGGATGGTTATGAGCCAAGATTAATGCCGCCGCATTGTGATGAAGTGACCGTTTAACCACTTCCCGCGGGTAAACCGATGCGGCATCGATGGTTCCTTCAAACATCACCTCGTCCTTTATTACCCTATTTTGGTTATCGAGGAACAATATATAGAAGGCTTCTCGCTGGCGATCACGCAACATGCTCGAAAGATAAAGCTTAGTATGGCTAGGGCTCGTAAGCGCATCTCCACGAGATAAAGTCTCTGCTAGATAACGCTGCGTCATCTCTAATACAGCCTGCAATTGAACATACTTGGCCTGCCCCATCCCTTTATGAGCACAAAACTCTTCCTGTGTTGCTGAAAAAAGATGACGGAGTGAGCCAAAGTCTTTGATCAACTTGTCAGCGAGTTCCAAGACGTTCATTCCTTGTGTCCCTGTTCGCAGGAATATCGCGAGCAGTTCAGCATCACTCAAAGAATCAGGCCCTCTATTTAACAACTTTTCTCTCGGCATCGATTCGGCAGGTATTTTATCTATTGGCATATAAAGACAATCATTGGTCATGAACACAACCCATCACCTTAATGAGATCGTAATCAGAGATCCTTCGATAGAGATCAAAGGAAACGAGACACTAACAAAATCGTGTAATTGATAAGTTTGATAACACCAACTTGATGAGCGTCAACTCTGTTCGAGTTCTGCTTCTAGGCACTAATCCTTTGTTCTGATATCGTAAGTCCCAGAGAAATTAAGGAACAGAATCATGCAAACATTGGTTAATCAACTGGATAACGCTGACCTACAAGGCCTAGCTGGGAAAAAAATCCTACTTGGCATTAGTGGTGGTATCGCTGCGTATAAATGTGCCGAACTGACTCGACGCTTAATTGAGCGTGGGGCGCAAGTACAAGTCGTGATGACAAATGCAGCCAAGGAGTTCATCACTCCTCTCACCATGCAAGCCGTCTCTGGAAGGCCAGTGTCTGATAGTTTGCTTGATCCTGCTGCTGAGGCTTCCATGGGGCACATCGAGCTCGCAAAGTGGGCTGACTTGGTATTACTAGCGCCAGCAACCGCAGACCTGATTGCTCGTATGACAGCGGGCATGGGTAACGACCTACTGACCACTTTGGTTTTAGCAACCGATGCGCCAGTTGCGGTATCTCCGGCAATGAACCAACAAATGTACAGCCACCCTGCGACTCAAGAGAACATTGCGACACTAAAACGTCGTGGTTGTGAAGTTTGGGGGCCAGCGGCTGGCGAGCAAGCGTGTGGTGATGTCGGTATGGGTCGTATGTTAGAGCCAATGCAGCTCGTGCATCGCTGTGAAGACTTCTTCCAACCTAAGCCACTTGCTGGCCGTTCTGTGCTTATTACTGCAGGCCCGACTCGTGAAGCGATTGACCCGGTGCGTTACATTACCAACCACAGCTCGGGCAAGATGGGCTATGCACTGGCTAAAGCAGCCGCGAAACAAGGCGCAACAGTGACTCTAATCAGCGGCCCTGTTTCATTAGCAACGCCAAATAAAGTTAATCGTATTGATGTCGACAGCGCACAACAGATGTTTGATGCCGTTACTGCTAACGCTTCTCAACACGATATTTTCATCAGCTGCGCCGCAGTTGCCGATTACCGCCCTGAGACCATTGCAGACCAAAAGCTTAAAAAGGTCGACGGTAAAGACGACATGACCATTCAAATGGTTAAAAACCCAGATATTGTCGCTTCTGTCGCTTCAATGACCGAAGGTCGCCCATTTACTGTCGGCTTCGCAGCAGAAACTCAAGATGTTGAGAAGTACGCACGCGGTAAACTGGAAAGAAAGAACCTCGATATGATCTGCGCCAACGACGTCTCAGTTGAAGGCCAAGGCTTCAATAGCAGTAGCAATGAGCTGCACCTTTATTGGAAAGGCGGCGATAAATCTCTGCCACTGGAAAGCAAAGACACACTTGGTTTCCAGATCCTCGATCAGATCCAACAGCTTATTAATGTATAAACGCACAAATTTGCTCTGATAATCTGCTGACACCTCTCGATTCTGTTGACCTAGGGCTTACAAAACTAGGAAACAGAATTGAATGGTGTTTATAATCCTTCTTCACTCAATCCTCATCTTTAGGAAAGGAAGTAAATAGATGGCTGGTACTCGAAAATCAAACCGTCGTGAAGAAATCCTACAAGCTCTCGCACAAATGTTGGAATCGACCGAAGGTGCTTCTCGTATCACAACGGTAAAGTTGGCCAAGCAAGTGGGTGTTTCTGAAGCTGCGTTATACCGCCACTTCCCAAGCAAAGCCCGCATGTTTGAAGGCCTGATCGAGTTCATTGAAGAAGCGTTGATGTCTCGAATCAACCGTATTCTGGATGAAGAGAAAGACACGCTAGAGCGCATACGCCTAGTACTACAACTTATCTTAGTTTTCTCAGAACGTAACCCAGGCCTGACTCGAATTTTATCTGGTCATGCTCTAATGTTTGAAAATGAACGCCTGCGTGATCGCATCAACCAACTTTTCGAACGCATTGAGACGCAACTTCGCCAGATCCTGCGTGAAAGAAAGCTTCGTGAAGGGAAATCATTCCCGGTTGATGAGAAAATCTTAGCCGCTCAACTGCTCGGTCAAGTTGAAGGCAGCTTGAATCGATTTGTTCGCTCAGACTTCAAATATCAACCAACAGAAAACTTTGATGCTTATTGGGCACTGCTAAGCGCTCAGATTAAGTAGCAATCAAATTAAGTGGCAATCAAATCTTAAGTGATGGTTATGACGACGAAAACTTCTTCAGCAAACGGCACAGCACAACACGTGATTACTAAGCCGCCTTTTACTCTAGCTCTACTTCACCCTAAATATTGGGGTGTATGGTTTGGTTTTGGGTTATTGGCGCTTATTGTTAACGTTCTCCCTTATCGCCTCTTACTGCTGTTAGGCCGATCGTTAGGCTCTTTGGGTGCTCGCTATGGTAAAAAGCGCGTCGCGGTAGCAACACGTAACTTGGAGCTCGCCTTCCCAGACAAGCCAGCAGATGAAGTCGCGGCAATGGTCAGTGAGAACTTTAAGAACACAGGTATGGCACTCATCGAAACCGGCATTACCTGGTTTTGGCCTACGTGGCGCTTCAAGCGCATCCTAGTAGATAAAGACACCCAAACACTGCGTACGCACAAAGCTAACGGTAAAGGTGTTCTTCTATGCTGTGTGCATGCCTTAAACCTAGAGATCACTGCGCGAGCAATGGCTGTTCTCGGTATTTCAGGTTTAGGTGTTTATCGCCCGCACAACAATCCGGCTTATGAATTCATTCAATACCGTGGTCGTACTCAAAACGGCAACCGCCTGATTCACCGTAAAGACGTGAAGCGTATGATTCGAATCCTGCGTCAGGGTGAGATCCTTTTCTACCTACCGGATCATGATTACGGTCGTAACAAGTCTGTGTTTGTGCCTTTCTTCGCTGTAGAAGATGCATGTACTACAACAGGCACTAGTATTCTGGCTTATACGAGCCGATGCGCACTTGTTCCGGGTTCTGGTTTTAGAAATGCCGATGGCAAGTATGAGATCATGGCCGATGAATCGATCGAAGATGACTATCCACAGAAAGATGAGAAAGCGGCTGCCGCCTACATGAACCGCTACCTTGAGAAGATTATCTTAAGAGCACCAGAACAGTGGATGTGGCTGCACAAGCGCTTTAAGACCATGGAAGACCCAGAAGTGGAGCGCGGCATTCGTTATAAATAATGAATACTGAACCAAAAGAAAAGGGGCTGATGAATCATCAGCCCCTTGTGCATTCTATAGTCTAATTACGAGTAGTATTAGATGCCGTATTGAGCGCGGTACGCTTTTACTGACTCTAGATGTGCTGCGTCTGTGCCTTTCTCTTCAAGGAAAGTCACCAAGTCAGTCAGGCTAACGATTGAGATAATCGCACAACCGAAGTCACGCTCAACTTCTTGAATCGCAGACAGTTCGCCTTTGCCCTTCTCTTGACGGTCGATAGCAACAAGCACGCCCGCTAAATCAGCGCCATTTGCTTGGATGATTTCCATCGACTCACGAATCGCAGTACCTGCAGTGATCACGTCGTCCACTAACATGATGCGACCTTCAAGCGCGCTACCGACAAGGTTGCCACCTTCACCGTGGTTTTTCGCTTCTTTGCGGTTGAAGCAGTAGGGCGTGTCTACATCGTGGTGATCCGCTAGTGCAACCGCTGTCGTCGTTGCAATTGGGATACCTTTGTATGCAGGACCAAATAGTACATCAAACTCAATGCCAGAATCAGCCAATGCTGCTGCGTAGAAGCGACCTAAGCGCGCTAGGTCACGACCTGTATTAAACAATCCAGCATTGAAGAAGTAAGGGCTCTTGCGGCCAGACTTTAAAGTAAACTCACCAAACTTAAGTACTTCTTTCTCTAGTGCAAATTCAATAAATTCACGTTGATATGCTTTCATGCTCATCCTCTATGTTTACTCAATAAAACTTAACTTACGCCCTGTACCACCCTTTCAGGTTTTACAGACAAAAAAATAGCCCCCAAATTGGGAGCTATTAAAAATGACTAGTCGGCCAACGCAGCTTTCTGCGCTTCAACAATATCAGCAATGCCCTTATTCGCCAGGGCTAAAAGCTGCATCAACTCTTCGTGGCTGAACGGTTCGCCTTCTGCGGTACCTTGAATCTCAATCATCTTACCGTCTTCCGTCATTACAACGTTCATGTCGGTATCGGCTGCTGAGTCTTCAACGTACTCAAGGTCACACAGTGCTTGTGCACCAACGATGCCCACTGAAACTGCCGCTACGTGGCCTTTCATTGGGTTCTTTTTCAGTTTGCCGCTTGCTAGTAGGCTGTTGATAGCATCAGCCATTGCAACGCTTGCACCTGAGATAGAAGCAGTACGAGTACCGCCGTCTGCTTGGATAACATCACAATCGACAGTGATCATAATTTCACCCATTACTTTCAGGTCAACAACAGCACGTAGGCTACGAGCGATCAGACGTTGGATTTCCATCGTACGACCACCTTGCTTGCCGCTCGCCGCTTCACGACGGTTACGAGTGTGCGTTGCACGTGGCAGCATGCCGTATTCAGCCGTTACCCAACCCTTTCCTTGGCCTTTTAACCAACGCGGTACGTTTTCTTCTACCGTCGCATTACATAGAACTTTAGTGTTGCCGAACTCAACTAATACAGAACCTTCAGCATAAGCTGTGTAGTTACGAGTAATTTTAATTGGACGAATTTGATCTACAGCGCGGTCATTTGGACGCATTGGTATCTACCTTATTAACAGTCTGAAGTGATTTACTATCGAAAGAGTGCATCACCTAAGAAAGGGGTGAGACAGTTTTGATTGGGGCAAGATTATATAGCAGTTTATCGTGCAAATCTATTTACCGTTCAAAGCTATTTATCACGAAAGGCTATTTACAGTGAAAAGCGACAGGCTTCGAGAGCACACCATATCGTGATACTATGCGTGCGCGTTATTTTCAGAATGATAAAAGACAGGAAAATTCGATGATTTATAGTATGACCGCGTACGCACGCAAAGAAGTAAAAGGCGATTGGGGCACAGCAGTATGGGAAATCCGTAGTGTAAACCAACGCTACCTAGAAACTTACTTCCGTATGCCTGAACAGTTCCGTGGTTTAGAGCCAATCTTGCGTGAGCGTTTCCGTAAGCGTCTTGCACGCGGTAAGGTTGAATGTAACCTACGCTTTGAAGCAAACCCTGCTGCAAAGGGAGAACTAAGCATTAACGAAGGTTTGGCTCAGCAAGTAATCAATGCGGCGAACCAAGTAATGACGATGACTGGCGAAGAGAGCCGTTTGAACCCATTCCAAGTCATGAACTGGCCTGGTGTGATGGAAACGCCAGAGCAAGACATGGATGCCATCAACAAAGACCTACTTGAAGCATTCAACGATGCTATCGCAGAGTTCATTGATGCTCGTGCTCGTGAAGGTGAGAACATGAAGGCGCTAATCGTACAGCGCTTAGATGCAATCACTGAAGAAGTAGTGAAAGTTCGTGCACGCATGCCTGAGATCCTAGAGTGGCAACGTGAGCGTCTTCTTACCAAATTTGAAGATGCGAAAATCGAACTTGAAGGTTCTCGTGTTGAGCAAGAGCTTATCCTACTTGCGCAGAAGTCAGACGTAGCAGAAGAGCTAGACCGTCTAGATTCTCACGTGAAAGAAGCAAATGCAGTACTGAAGAAAGGTGGCGCTTGTGGCCGTAAGCTAGACTTCATGATGCAAGAGTTCAACCGTGAGTCAAACACGCTAGCGTCTAAGTCTATCAGCACAGACATCACAGCATCAGGCGTAGAGCTTAAGGTTCTTATCGAACAGATGCGTGAGCAGATCCAAAACATTGAATAACAGTCTGTAAGCTGTACACGATAAAGAATAATCAGCTTAATCAGTGTTGATTAGATCAAAATGAGCTCCTAATTTTAGGGGCTTTTTTTTATGGATACAGTAATAGTAATCAGGATGAGCAAGTGACTGGTTGTTACGTAGAAGGTTGAGTTAGAGCAAAGAACAGATACAACGATAGTTAGAACGAGATAACGGACGTAAAACAGGATTTTTGAATACTTAGAGAGGGTATTGCTAATGGAGAAGAGTGTTGCGGTAAAACTGAGGGGGGAAACAAATTTGAGAGAGAAAGTGACGCAAGTTGCTGTTGCAACCTGCGCCGACTTAAAATCTTATAGAGCTACAACGTTTGCAGCTTGAAGACCTTTTTGGCCTTGCTCTACTTCGAAAGACACTTGTTGGCCTTCTTTAAGAGTCTTGAAACCTTCAGAAGCGATTGCACGGAAGTGTACGAATACGTCAGCGCCGCCGTTGTCTTGAGTTAGGAAACCGAAGCCTTTCTCTTCGTTAAACCATTTTACTACGCCGTTTACTTTGTTAGACATGATGTGTCCCTTATATAAAAATAAAAAATTAATCGCCAAAAGTGCGATGCGCTGAAAGCTTGAATTATTTAATGTATCTATGAAGCTAAGGGAAACACTGAGAATAACAATGAAGCAATACTAAGGGTTCTACTTTACAACTGGATGTTTCATTTAATAACCCTGAGAACAGAGCGACGCCATTCTTGGTGATCTGAGCCTGCTTGTAAAGCGTTATTTAAAGAAAACGACGTTTTTTCGCTCAATGACCTTCAATATGCCTCATCAAAGTCAAATTTCTATCATCTCGACAACTTCCATGAGAAAAAGAGAAAATTCACTTGTACAGTTGGATTTTCTCTTAAATTCTCAATAGACCAACGATTAGTTATTTCACACTACTCGGTCTTTGGAACCAAGGTGAGCGAGCATCGGTTTGATCGAACAAGTTGTATTGCTTATTCAGCACTTGACCGCCGTCACGAGTAATCGGTAACCAAGTAAAACCAGCGCGGCTTGAGCTTGGCTTCACTGTGACTAAATCAAACGGAATCGATACGTAGAAGCCTTTGGTGTAGCTGCCTTCACCGTATTCTTCGGTTGTCATGTCGGTTAAGCTGACAAACGCACCGGCAATCACGCCGCTCTTGAACTGCTTAGAGAAGTCGACACGAGTACCTATATCACCCGCAAGGAATTTACCCACACCTACTTTAAGCAAGGTATCGCTCAAGAAGTCCCATTGTGGGGTGTAGTAACCGGTGATGAAGCCCGTCGTGCCCTTATCGATCACTTTGTACGTTCGGCTACTGTCATCTGGGTTAACTTGAATCTCTTGATCAAATGTGCCGAACCAACTTTCAGGATCGCGCTGGCTTATTGCAGTCATGTCTGCACCAATGGCCCAGTTTTGGTTGAATGGTCGATACAGGATTTCGCCACCCACACCCGCAAACATGCTTTCAAGGTACCCCCCGTAAGCTTGGGTGTAGACACCGCTGCCGTAGTCTTCAAACCACGTCAGTTGTAAGCGATCTAAGCGAACCGGATCGTCAACGTAAGAGCGGAATAAGGTTCTTACTCTTGGCGTTTGGTCAGTGCCGTCTGATGGGACGGTATAGTTAAACTTGTCGTAGTTATCGACTAAGTTAACGTACAAAGAGCCCGACAGTTCAACATTGTTTAACGCCCAGAACGAAGCGTTGGTGTATAAACCCAAACTGTATAAATAGAAGTTTTCAGCCGAACCGAACGATTGCGCTAGGTTTGGTGAAATCGACACATCGAATCGCTCACGCCCATCATGATAAATAACGGATTTCTTACGCTCTAACTCGTGAGTATCGGTTGCATCACTGGTTTGAGCATTGAGATAACTGTTATTAGCCGCCGCTTTGAACGCTTGGGCATCTACCGTTGTCTCGGTGAGTTCCAATGACTTATCGTTTTCAATGATTTTGTAGGTGTCGATGTAACTTGGTACCGCGTTGGCAATCACGGTCGCACCGCGCTCGAGGGCGGTATCTCTGTCTCGGTATTTAACCTGAGTACCCTTTACTACAATGTTGTTATCGTCGACCAAGATTTGCGCTTGTTCATAGCCAGCGATCGTTTCAAGCTCTTCCGCGAGGGCAGCCATATCAATATCGTCAACCGTCTCGACACCGCTTGGGCGCAATTCTGCGGTTTCAGTATCTCGCCACACAGAATACATTTCATTGAAGTTAGTCGAGAGATCAAAACCAAGGGTTAAAGTATCGCCTCGCTCATAGCTCACTTTCGCTGAGCCCCAATCAGTGAAACGATACACAGCACCCACGTTCCATGGCGTGTGTTGTGTCATGTCATATCCACTAACAACAGGGAAATCTTGAGAATAATCGTTGCCATCGTATTCAAGCTTCAAGGTTAAAGGCTTGTATGGGGTTTGATATTCAAAGCCACCGTAGATTGCCGCATCGCCTTTAAACCAACGCTCAAAATCGACACTGCCACCATTGCCTTTAAAATCAGATGGACGTTCACAGTACTTGTCGCTAGCTTTGCACAATGGGTTGGTGAAATTGCCGCTGGTGCCCATATACCCCCAAGCCATGCCCAAGGTAAAATCAACAGGGCCAAAACGCTTGGTTGCCGCAACAAATTCGCCATCAAACAAGCCTGTACCACCAAAATCACGCACACCTACCGAGACTTCCGGTAAATAGTACCCTTCTTCGATTAAACGCAGTTTAAAGTCGATACCTTTATCAGTGTATTTAGTACAGCCACTGAATGAATTTTGAGAACAATCTTGATCTTCAGGCCCACTATAAAGTAGGTCCTGTACCTGTGTATAACGAATGGTAGTTTCTAGCCAAGGCATCACCTGCAAACTAACATTATAAAAGTAGTAATCATTGTTAAACGAAGCGCTAAAGTTAAATTCACCTTCTGGTGCCATTCTACCTGTTGGCATTTGCATTAAGCCAACACCACCAAAGTTCATTTGCGACGTTTTGTATTCAGTGTCATCGAATGATGATTTCTCTGCTCGAATTGAAGAAGAATCAATTGCTGCTTCTGCAAAAACAGAAGCACTGTTGGTTATTAACAATCCACAAGTAATCGATGTGCACACTGCCGATAGAGGGAGTGATTTCTGTTTCAGCATTACAAGCCAACCTTATGACGTAGCAAATCGACGATATCTTGATTCAACGTTGAATATTCCGATGGCAAAGAGTAAAACGCCATAAATACGATGGCACCTGGTGCTAGGTAAACCGACTGTTCGTTCCAGTATGCATATTGGATGGTTTGTACCACGCCATCTGGCTGAACAACATATGCCACGCTTTTATCTGCTGATTCACCAACAAAACCGTTCGGTAATGCATCTAGGTAATCATTCAACGTTCCATGCTCAATCAGATTCATTGTTACCGACTCTTTCATTGCACCCATCAACTGAATGGAAGTTGGTCGTTGTGGTAAGTACAGAGAAAAGGCTTGAGTTTGACCGTCTGACGACTTGTTGGTATGAGAACTTGAAACAAGTAACGAGTTCTTACCTGATTGCGAGATAACCGCATTGCGGTCTAATTCAATAAAAACTCGATTGAGGTACTGGAAAGAGGCTAATTGTTGGCGCACTAAGTTTGCTTCTGGTTCTTCTACCGAGAAAGCATCAAGTTGGCTAAATACATTGCGCTTTTTGGCTTCGATAGTTTTGTTAGCTTTATTAGATTCATTAGCTTGAGTATTGTTTTTATCAAACAGTTGAGCTGAAAGGGGGAAGTAACCAATACTGCCGCTAGCATTTTCGTTAGAGCTAGTATTCGCATTAAAGCTAGCGTTAGCGTCGTCTAATACCTGAAGCAGTCGAACGTTAGCTTTATACTCAAGCGTTACACCTTGAAGAGGCAGTTCGATTGTTGTTTTAATCGGAGGCGTAACAACGTTAGATGCCGTAGAAGCGTAGCTAACAGTGCACAGAGAGAACAGCGCGCTCAACGTCAACAGAGCTCTCATCGTTAATAAAGTTCTCACCAATGGCAACCGACGTCCCGTCATTTTTGATGTATGACTCATATAATTCATCATTTTAGTTCATTACCCTGTTCGTTAATTGCTTTGATAATGCTTAAGGACGGTTAACTCAAGCCTTGTCATATCAGGGCCTAAATACTGTATGGTTTTTACCACTTTGCCTTCGCTGTCGACCCAATATTCGTTGGTGATCTCTTGTTCTAATATTGGGAATTGAATTTTTTCTTGGAATTTCTTGGTATCGATAGACGCTAACGGAGTTTCAACCGTGTCATTTCCCACATACGTTCGGGTGATGTTAGCTTTGTAGCCAAATCGATAGTTGGGTTGCCAGTCGTAAACCGCTTGCCACTTTTGGGCACCGGGGTTAGCTGACACATCAAACGCATAAGCAGAGTCTGGCGACGAGCTGTTTGCAGAAGAGAATGCATTCAACGGCTGGAATGCCAAACCAGAGAGGTTTTCGTAAGGAAGCAATAGCGTTTGTACGACACGTCCATTTTCAGTGACGATCATCGCTTTGTCAGAAGACATCCACTTTAACTGCTTTGCGCCCGTTTGCGGGTTTTCACCGACGTACGCTAAGACCATGAAGATCTTACCTTGGTCATTCACTTCGGCATAAATGCTGGAATAAGGTAACGTTTGAATGTATTCCTTGGATAGCTCAACATCGGAGCTTCCAAAAAAGGCTTCATCAAAAGTAGAGTTAACGTCTTGAAACTGCTGAGAACAACCAGCAAGAAAAAGACCAAGAGATATGATTAGAGGTTTAAGCATGACGAGTTCTGCTTCCTAGCAATCTGGTTGCTGATGTCCAATATGGAAAATTAATCAATTAGATATAAAAAAACCACTTTATGCTTTCACATAAAATGGTTTTAAACGCCTACTCAAAAATTATCGAGTCGTTGTTGTCGTTGTTGCACCGCTTTCGTTAGAAGCAACCGCTACAGCTGCTGCTGCCGCTACTGCTGCTGTCGCTACTGCAACTGTTGTTGCTGTGCCAGCTGCTGCTGCAGATGCACCCGCGCCAGCTGCTGTACCAGTACCTGAACCAGTACCCGCTGCTGCTGTAGTTTCAGCTGCAAATGCAGCACCTGAGAAGCTAACTGCTAATGCAGCTGCTAGAGCCATCTTTTTCATAATGATTTCCATTAATATAAACGTTTATATGTAGAAGATGATTTTCACACCCTCAAACAGTTGCTCAGCTTAAACAACTGATTGATCATCATAGGTAATAATAGATACAAAGTAAATGTATATACTATGAACATTAACATGGCGATTCATCTACCAATCAACAACTAAATAGAACTGCAATTCCACTCAGGGAAATGCTTTCTTACATAAGCGTTCAATTCTTTTTCTGCTTGAGAATAAACGCGAGCATCGGTTCCTTTACCTTCAGAAACTTTATCTATCATGCCGGCACCAACAGTAACGTTTGTATGACGATCAATGATAATAAATGAACCGGTCTGAGGTAGATACTGATACTCATCAACGGCTATTTTATCTGTTAGATTAAGTGACGTCAGTGCGATCTCATTTAATTCGAGGGTATCAGTATTTTCCGCGTGCTCTTTTAGCGTATTGACGTCAATTTTATGTTCAATGATTCCAACTTTACCTGAGCATGTTTTTGTTGAAAACTTAAACAGATACTCTTTATGAGTTCGAAGTGGGTTCTCATCCATCCAAACAATATGAGCTTCAACATGGTTGGTTACAATTGGCTCGTGACCAGTGTGAACCAACATATCCCCACGAGATACATCTATTTCATCTTCAAGCGTCAACGTAATCGCTTGACCCGGTTGCGCAGTTTCCAATTCGCCATCATAAGTGTAAATAGATTTCACTTTTGAAACTTTACCTGATGGCAACGTTGTCACAGCGTCTCCAACTTGAACTAAGCCAGAAGCAAGCGTGCCACAAAATCCACGAAAGTCTAAATTAGGGCGATTAACATATTGAACCGGAAAACGCATTTTTTCGAGGTTTTGGTCTTGATCGATTTTCACCGTCTCAAGTAGCTTCATTAACGTTGCACCAGGGTACCAGTCCATCGCTTCACTTGGGTTTACTACGTTATCACCGTTTAGTGCTGAAATTGGCACAAAACGAATGTCATCGATATTGAAATTTTTAGCCATTTCACGGTAATCAGCTTTGATTTTCTGATACACCTCTTGGCTGTATTCCATCAAGTCCATTTTGTTGATTGCAACAATTATGTGCTTAATACCTAGTAAACTACAGATAAAGCTATGGCGACGAGTTTGTGTCTGGATTCCATGACGAGCATCCACCATAACAATCGCAAGATCACAAGTCGATGCGCCAGTTACCATATTACGGGTGTACTGTTCGTGCCCTGGAGTGTCAGCAATAATAAACTTACGCTTGTCCGTTGAAAAATAACGATACGCAACGTCGATAGTGATCCCTTGTTCACGCTCAGATTGAAGACCATCAACTAAAAGCGCCAAGTCAAAATCTTCATCTGTTGTATTAAACTTTTGAGAATCTTTTTCGATAGCCGCCATTTGATCTTCATAAATCAGCTTGCTATCAAAAAGCAGACGACCGATAAGCGTAGATTTACCATCATCAACGTTTCCACAAGTTAAAAAACGAAGGAGATCTTTGTTTTCATGAACTTTCAAATACGCTTCAATATCTTGAGCGATTAATTCTGATGAATGTGACATTTTTCTTTTCCTATAACTGATATTTGCCCTACTTATACAAGCTAGGACAAATAAAAATTAATTATAAAATTGGCTTAATACTTCAATAAAGCGCGGTTTTTCTTCGGTTGGCAATTGATTAATTCCTGCTGCGGCTTTACGACCACCACCGGTTGCAAACTGAGTACATACCTCATCTGCCCCACTTCTGTTATTCAAAGGGGCACGCACACTAACGGTATAGTCTTGCTCGCTAGCATTAAGGGTTAGTACGGCGTGGGCTTTGTCTGGTGAGCGATTTGCTAGCTCATTGCCAAATACGCCACTGATGCGTCGAGCCCAAGCTTCGCAAGGCAGTTCATAGACCTCTGCTATATCAGAGTTTTCAATTGCAGTTAACTGCGCTAAATGAGCACTATCTGCTTCGTAACCACGTTTTAATACGTAATAAGGAGAGCTTGAATCATCAATTAACTCAAAAGGTGATCTGTAACACATCAGCTGGCGAAAGAGAATTTGCGGCTCAATATGTAAATCATCAAGTGACGCACCATAGCCGTTATAGTTAATTAACGTCCCTAACTCTTTTAAAAACTCACGCTGCTCATGGGTTAAGCCTGCTATATCGGCTAACTCTTCTGCGGCAACGAACATATTGTCCCCGTAAGCCCCCACAATAGCCCACGTAGCGAATTGATTTCCCAAATGCTTATTGATGAGCAAACTCGTACAGGTATTGGCATCAAGATTAATCAGCGCCGTAAAGTTATTGGCTTGTGGTACTTCACCTGAGCGGTGATGGTCACAATAGAAAATAGGAATATCTCGCTCAATCAAATCATAAAGCGCATCGATATTCTTCTCCATTGAGATATCAAGAACAGTCACACCGCTTGCGTCTGACTTTTTAGCCACTTGCTGAAGCAGCTTAATGTCCCGCTTAACACCCGTTACCAGTGTGGACTTTTTTGGTTCGGCTTTACGCAGTTGAAGGAGCGCAATAATCCCATCGGCATCACCATTAAAGACATCATAATGCACCATCATTTCCCTCCAGAGTTAGATACCCCATATCAAAAAGTTGGTTCACCACGCAGATTGCGCAATCTTCAATACTTTGATTCGCCGTTTCTATGTGAATTTCAGCTGAAACAGGAGCCTCATAAATTGAATCAATACCCGTGAAATGTTTGATTTCACCAGCACGCGCCTTTTTATACAGCCCTTTAGGGTCACGAGATTCACACACCTCTAATGGTGTATCAATAAAGACTTCTAAGAAATCACCCTCAGAAAAAAGCGAGCGTGCTTGTTCTCTATCCACAATAAAAGGAGAGATAAAAGCGGTTAAAACAATGGATCCTGAATCAACAAATAGTTTTGCCACTTCACTGATACGACGAATATTTTCCACTCGGTCAGCGTCATTAAAACCTAAGTCTTTATTTAAGCCATGGCGAACATTATCTCCATCTAATAGATAGCTATGGTTACCAAGACTTAATAGCTTACTTTCAACGGCATTTGCTACCGTTGATTTACCCGAACCACTTAAGCCTGTAAACCAAAGCACCACTGGCTTTTGCTTCTTATGAGCAGCACGATCTTGTGATGAAACTGTAGAGTTATGCCACACTACGTCACCGCTAACGCTCTCATTATCTTTTTTCTCGTATGGCGAACTCATTTAGAAGTAACCTTCACGCTTCTTCTTCTCCATCGAGCCTGAACTATCGTGGTCAATCGCACGGCCTTGACGCTCTGAAGTTGTAGTAAGAAGCATCTCTTGGATGATTTCTGGAAGCGTAGTCGCCTCAGATTCCACCGCACCGGTTAGTGGGTAACAACCAAGAGTACGGAAACGAACCATCTTCTCTTCAACCACTTCACCCTCTTTAAGCTCCATACGCTCGTCATCTACCATGATAAGCATGCCATCACGCTCAACCACTGGGCGAGGTTTAGATAGGTATAGTTCAGGGATTTCGATGTTTTCTAGGTAGATGTATTGCCAAATATCAAGCTCAGTCCAATTTGAAAGTGGGAAAACACGAATGCTTTCGCCCTTATTCACCTTACCGTTGTACACATTCCATAGTTCAGGGCGTTGGTTTTTCGGATCCCAACGGTGGTGTTCATCACGGAATGAGTAAACACGCTCTTTAGCACGAGACTTCTCTTCATCGCGACGCGCACCACCAAAAGCTGCATCAAAACCATTCATGTCTAACGCTTGCTTCAAGCCTTGCGTCTTCATGATGTCTGTGTGCTTAGAAGAACCATGAACAAACGGGTTAATACCCATTGCTACACCTTCAGGGTTTTGGTGAACAATTAAGTTCATGCCCACTTTTTCTGCCATGTAATCACGGAACTGGATCATCTCTTTAAACTTCCACGTTGTATCGACGTGCATCAAAGGAAAAGGAGGAATACCAGGAGCAAAGGCTTTTTTAGCCAAATGAAGCATTACTGATGAATCTTTACCGACAGAGTAAAGCATTACTGGGTTGTCAAATTCAGATGCAACTTCGCGCATAATGTGAATAGACTCTGCTTCCAACTGTTTTAAGTGCGTCATGCGAGAAGGTGATATCTTCATCCATCTTTCCTAGTTATTATAAATAGTATAAAAAATAAAATTACAGTCCATATACCGCTACAATAGCACATACAGCTACTGTACCGTATATAAGGCTTAGCGGTAGTCCAACACGGACAAAATCTTTTATTCGATATTGTCCGGCGTTAAATACCATGAGATTGGTTTGGTAACCATAAGGGCTAATAAAGCTGGCACTGGCACCAAAGGCCACCGCCATAATAAAGGCCATTGGGTTCGCATCTAAACTTTGTGCCAGTCCATAAGCGATAGGAAAAATTAATGCCGCAGCGGCATTATTAGTCACGAACTCAGTTAACCACCAAGTTAAAATGTAAACCGTAATTAAAGCCAGTAAGGGTGATAAGTTTGAAGAGTGATGCTCTATTAAGCTTTCAAACTGCGCCAATAAACCACTGTTAGTTAAGGCTTGAGATAACGACAATGCCGCCGCAATAATTAACCAAATATTGGTAGGCAAACGGCGAATGATCTCAGCTCCACTTAAACACTTGGTCGCCAAAAACACACCAAGCAATAAAAACATGGCTTTAAACAGCGGCAGAACCCCTAAGGCCGATAATGCAATCGCAGCAAAAAAGCCACCAACCGCAAACCACTCCTTCTTGCCACTAAGCATGCTATCAGGCTCAACACCACTCACTACAATAAAGTTTTTGCTGACGTTTTTACGAGATTTAAAGTCATCACCCACAGCAAGCACCAGGTAGTCACCCGCTTGGATCGCCACCTCACCTAACTTACCCGATACGGGCTCACCGTCGCGCTTAATCGCAACCACAGCCGCATCAAACAAGGCACGAAAACCTGCTCGCTTTAGACTTTTGCCTAATAAAATACTTTCAGGGCGCACCACAACTTCGGTCAAGTTTGCTAGTGGTAGACCATTTTCATGAGCAAACAGTGATAAACCATCAAACTGACTTAGCTGCATCACCTTGGTCACATCACCACTAAATACCAACCTGTCATTCGCTTGAATGATTTCAGTTGGAGCGACTGGACTTAATAAGTGCCCTTCACGAATAATCTCGACTAAGAACAGCGACTCTAAATGGCGCAATCCATTTTCTTCAATGCTCTTACCCACTAAAGAGGAACCTTGCTTTACTTTAGAGTCAATTAAATACGCTTTTACATCATCAGTTGTGACATCATGCACTGGTAAATACCGACTTAAAAAGAACAGTACCACCCCACAGGCCAACACCACACATAAACCGACCAAGGTAAAATCAAAGAACTGCAGTGAAGGTAAATTAGCATCTAGCACCAAGCTGTTAACAATCAAATTGGTCGATGTACCGACTAAAGTTAACGTACCACCAAGAATAGCTGCGTAAGAAAGAGGGAGAAGGAGTTTACTTGCTGCGTGATACGGATTATTTCGGATAGGACCTAACATGGTCGAAACCACCGCCGTATTGTTTAACACCGCAGAGGCAAGTGTGGTTAAACCAAATAAACGCAACCACGTAGAATGATAATTAGGCTTAATCACTGCCTTAGCAATTAATCGTAAAATTCGGGTTTTTTCTAAAGCTAGAGAACACACCATTAATAAAATAAGCGTTAATAAGCCTTGGTTTGCAAAGCTACTTACTAACTCATCGGTACTGACAAGTCCTGATGAATAGAGTACTAATAAGACGAATCCAAACACCTGCTCTGGGTAGTTTTGAAACTTCACCAAACCGATGATAGTGAAGATGAAAATGCATAAAACAAATATAGACATAGTAAACCTAAAAGCGGAGACGAGAAGCGAGAGGCAAGGTTAAGAGCTAAAAGCAGAAACAGAGACGTAGACGCTGTATTCGTTTCTGCCTCACTCTTTAGTTTTTACTCGCTTCTCGAAGGGCGAAGTCCGCTCTCGTATCTCGCCTCTGCTGTTAAAGCTCTTTATAAACCGCTAACGCTTCACTCAACACTGGATAAAACGTCAACTCACCTTTGTGCAAAATAATCGCGCTATCACAAAACTCTTCTATCTCTTTGATATCATGGCTGACCATAATAACATTGGCTGATTGGCTTTTTTCAAGCAAGGCACGTTTCGCTTTTTTACGAAATTTTTGGTCCCCAACTGAGGTTGCCTCATCAATCAAATAGACATCAAAATCAATCGCAATACAGCAACCAAAAGCCAAACGAGAACGCATGCCACTTGAATAGGTACGAACAGGTAAGTCATACTTAACACCTAACTCTGCAAAGTCTTTTACCTTCTCTTCATACTCATCTAAATCACCCACACCATTTACACGCCCAATAAAACGGGTGTTTTCACGGCCCGTCATTTGAGGATGAATGCCCGTAGCCAACGCCACTGGCCAAGAGATGGCTTTATCTGTCACGACCCTTCCCTTATTTGGGTATTCACTGCCAGCAAGGATACGGAACAAGGTTGATTTACCTGCGCCATTTGAGCCTAAAATAGCAATGTTATGCCCTTGAGGGATCTCAAAGTTCACCTCTTCGAAGATATATTGATTACCTAAAGGCGAAGGATAATATTTGGTTAGGTTTTGGAGTTTGATCATAAATTAGTTATCCGTAGATATAAACAGAACAAAACCCAAATACCTATATTATTAAGAAGTAATATTTTCATTTTCAATCTAAGCTCTTAATGAAAAGTCTTCTGCTGAACGAGTTAAATGAGGGTGGTAATAAGGATCATCTTGTAACTCATTAAACCACTTATTTAACAATCGTTTCTTTTCTTGCTCAAAACGCTTAGCCTTAATTGCATCTGCATTATCATCACCACGAGTTTTAGATTCATAGTGATAAAGCTCCGCATGTGCACAATATACGTTATAAAACCCCGCTTTCTGCACTTTTAAACAAAAATCGACATCGTTATAAGCCACTTGGAAAGTTTCATCCAACCCTTCAACAGCAAGGTAGGTCTCTTTACGAATAGCAAGGCAAGCGCCAGTAACTGCAGACAATACTTGGTTTACATGAGGTCGGTTGAAGTATCCATTTGAATCATTTGGCACACAGCGGTGTGAGTGTGCAGCATAACCACCTAAGCCCAAAATAACACCAGCATGTTGAATTGTATTATCAGGGTAAAGTAACTTAGCCCCTACACACCCAACATCTGGGCGCATCGCTAACCCGACTATCTCCTTTAACCAAGAAGCAGTAATCACTTCAGTATCGTTGTTTAATAGAACAATCACTTCACCATTAGAATACTCTACTGCTACATTGTTAATCTCAGAATAGTTAAATGGTTTATCATACTTAATTACTTTAACGTTACTATTCTTACCTACTAGATTTAGATACTCTAACGCTGGTGCTTGCTGTGATTGATTATCCATAATGATAATTTCGAAATCAGGGTAATCCGTTTTATTTAAGACACTCTCAATACAGGTTTCTAATACTTCTTTGTGATCTCTTGTTGGTACGATAATCGACACTTTCGGCCAGTGGTCTGGTAAATAACTCACTTGATAGTAATTATCGAGATTACCATCTTGAACCGATGCATTAATTCCTTGATTTTCTAAACATTCTAATAGCGCTTGTTTACCCGCCTCTACTGTGTAGGGTTTCGCTCCAGACTGCGAAGCGGTTGATTTTTCGTGCATTCGCCAGTGATACAATATTTTAGGAATATGAGCGATTTCACTTTCAGAGAGCACCTGAGATACACGTAATGCCAAATCATAATCTTGTGCGCCTTCAACTCCTTCACGACAACCACCCACTCCACCTAATAAGTTACGTTTATAGACACTTAAATGAGTAATATAGTTATGGGCGTGAAGTAAATAAGGATTCCACTGTGACTTAAAGTGTGGAGCAATTCGCTTACCTGTTTTAGACATCAAATCTTCATCACTATATAGCCATTGCAGATTAGAATTATCGGCAATAGCGCTTGCGACTTCATTAAGTGCTTGAGGAGCTAGAAGATCATCATGATCTAAAAAAGTAACATAATCGCCATTACATTGTTTCAAACCTTCATTGGTGGATAAGCTAATATGCAAGTTTTGGCGATTAGAAATCACGTTAATTTGTTCTAAGTGTTGATCCGCTATATTTTGTAAATAGTCATTAACTTCTTGTGAAGTCGAGGCATCATTCACCAAAATAAGTTGCCAATTTGAATATGTTTGCTTATGAACCGAGTCTACACATTCTTTTAGAAAAGATAATGGCGGATTATAAACAGGGACAATTATAGAGAAACAAATCGATTGCTCACCCATCACCGGCAGCCACACCGTCGGCTCAACCTTTTTTATCCACTGCTGATACTCTCTTTTAAAAAAATGTAAAAAACGTAAGTAAGCCCCATGAACAAATGGTAACTTTTTAAGTTCTCTTCTAACCCCAAACGGCAGTTTATTTACTATCATTTAATGCCTTTTGATTTAGCTCTTGTAACTCTTTATGCGTTAACCATTCAGTTAAGTTAGGGAATATCAGAGGCTTTATATGTAGATCTAATGGAGCATTCTCAACCTTCACTTCTATAGAATCTGAAGGCTTAACCCCATGTCGTTTACAATTGAACTCAAAACCACAATGACCTGTAGGGTGAATGTTCGGTTTATTCAAATGTTCTCGATAAATCGTTGCAGGTACTTCTGCAAACTTATCGCCATTAATATAAATGCCAATTCGCGCCATTTTATCTGCGCTATTTGTTCTTGCCCAACCGCCTAATATTCCTGTTTTCAGTAGGTTTTGATTAAGTCCGCCTTTGGGCTCATATTGATTTTCAATCTCTTCTTGCTTTAGCCAATCAGAGATATGGGTTAAATCTAATGGATCAGCATGTAGATTAACGACATCATTCAAGACCTTAATTTCAATCGTATCTTGTGGGGTTACTCCTGCCTCTTTTAAATTGAATTCAAATTGGCAATGACCTGTAGGGTGAACGCCAGGCTTTTTATAGTTCGCATTAAACTGATCCGCAACTAACTCAGCGATTGGCTTACCATTGACGATTACCTCAACTTTAGCTTCACCGTTATTTAACGCATAACAAGCCCAACCAGTTAACATACCTGTTTGCAATATTTTTAAATCAACATCACCTTTTGCTCGGCCCAAACGTGTTGCTTGCAAATAAGCGGTAGGGTTTGGTGTTAAAAAATCTTGGGCTGCAACAAGCTGATTATCACTTGGGGTGATAGCGCAAAACTCTGACAGAGCATGAACAAATTCTTCTTTGTTTTTTACCACTTTTTCAGAAGATATGAAAATGGCAGGGCACTTTGTTTTAGTCGCAAATTTAATAATTTTTTTATAATCATCAATAGCATTTTGCAAACCCCACTGAATACCCTTGTTCATAGAGATCGTATTACGATTTGCAACCGATAACATATCTCTAAAAACAAATATAAAATGAGGGTTACGTACTTTACGCGTAATACGTGATAGTTGATGCAATGTTGATGGTCGCTTCCAAGCCCATGTATCATGCTTTTCGTTATAAGCTTTAATTACTGATTCGAATTTCTCTTTAGAGTTTTTCTCAAACGCAGCACTTAAGCGCATATCTTCAAATACAGGCGATGTCGCACGCCCCATTGGCACACCTAAATGGTATAATGCCCCTGCGACAATTGAAGTTCCCCCGCGAGCAACACCAACTACTATGATGGTTTTTTTGGGGGAGTGGGGTTGTTCGGTTTGCGGCTGTACAACCACAATACCCTTATTGATTAATGTTTCTAATGACATAATTAACTACTAAAGATAAAAGATATTTATTATAAGTTTACTCACAATTATTGCTCCTAACTCTGCACACTAAGCTTGGCTGTATATTCATCAAATTTCTTTTTAATAAAAAGCCCAGTAGGTCTTGCCTGATAAGCCAAAGACATCAATTTATAGGACATTGGTAGATCTGAAGATTCTAGACGTACAGCTTCATCTCTCAAATAATCAACCTGTGCAGATGTTTTAATTTCATCGAAAGTAATACGTTTAATATCAATATTAATTCCGGCCACATCCGCCTTTTGCATCATTTTACTTGCTTGACATTTATTCATATATAGGCCGACATCCTGTTTATAGAGTTCAGTAACTATCCCATATAATTCTTCATCATACATGGCGATATGACTTGGGCATTCTCCATTACGTTTCAGCAAGGCAATATCAAATGCTGCCATACCTGCATAGCATTGTTGATTTAACTCGGTGTAACCATCAGTACCATGGTTGGTTAACGAACGAGCATCAATTACATTAAAATCGACTTTTTCTTTAAGTACTCTTATTGCATACGAGAAGTTTTCTAACGAAAAATAGTCACTGTACTCGTTATATATTAAAAACTCATTTTGTGGGCGCCAATGAATATTAGACCTAAATATCGCTGGCTTCTTAAGTGAATAAACAAATTCACGAAAAGTAAGCTCATCAAGTTCTACTTTACGTTCAAGTTGATTTCGGTACTGCCACGCATCAGGTTCTTTGCTAACAAACTTATCTAAAAATACAGAAGCTAAGCGCTTAAACGGACAGCGTAAAACTACAAAGCTATAATCAATCTTAATAGCCTCAGCAAGAGTCGCATTAAACGTTTGATTATTGGTGTGTATCCAATGGCCTTGTTCTATTCCACTAATACAACCATTCTCAATTGCTGCACTTAAGCGTAATGTTGAACAACCATTCTTTGGTATAAAGGAATAAAGGACATTTTTTCGATACAACATCATGCTGTGGCCCATCGCAAAATTATGAGATGGATTTTGCTTAAGGCTGTTTAGTGTTTTGTTACTATGTTTAAGCATAAGGTATCCAGACTATTTCTTAGATAAAAATATCCGCCTTCTTAGAAGGCGGTTTTGCTTTATAACCCCCTAGAATGGGGCGTTCGCGCTATTAGTTCTTCAATAACTGCAGTTGTTGTTCATACTCTATGTACTGCTTATCTTGGTGTCGTACATATCGTCGAATGACTTCTTCATTCACACCGACCGTATCGACAAAATACCCTCTAGTCCAAAAGTGGTTTCCCCATAGTTTCTTACGTATATGTGGGAATCTATTGAAAAGTCGAATTGCTGTTCGGCCTTTTAAAACTCCTAACAAACTCGATACTGATAACTTGGGAGGAACAATGACAACAAGATGAACATGATCTGGTTGGACATTTAATTCCAAAACTTCGCAGTCTTTCATATTGCACAAAATATAGATTGAACGATAAAACTCCTTTCCTACCTTATCTTTCAAAATCTTATATCTGTACTTTGGAGTCCAAACTATATGGTATTTGCAACGCCAATAGACATGTGATGAACTTCTGTAATCGCCCATGTGGTTGTTTCCTCTTGCTTGTGGTAAATAAGAGGTTACTTCTAACATGGGCACTTGTTCAGGCTATAGCCTCAAGGAGCAATCACCGCCGCCCTAGGCGGTGGTTTTGAGGAGCCAATATAAGGCTATGTTATGCCTGCTAAGTCAGGTTAAGTTCCACGTCAAGTGCATGAGCATTTTTCAACCAAATATTAGCTTTTATCTGTACTCATCATCCGTTAATGATTTCATTTGAGCTTAATCACTGCCAAACAAATCTCGGGTATAAACTATTGCTTCTGCATCAGCGATTGATGACTGTTTAGCAGTGCAACTATATCAATAGCAACAACTTAATTATGCTGTACTAACTGCATCGCATTAGATAATACCGACATAGCCAGTTCCTACAATTGCAATTTTCACTTAAAAACTTCCCTACTTAAATAATATTTCGCGTAATTCATTCCTTGCGTATTGATAGTGTTTTTTGTGCTTAAGTAATGAAAACAAACTTTCAGTAGTAGTTTTTTTATCAGATTTATTGTGAAGCGAACTTAAAATAGAAGAGTGGATTTTTTCATTTATAAAATCATTCATTAAGCAATATACTTTACAATTTTTAGTGTCTGTATTCTCATTTTCTGCAAACTGAAATATTAACTCTGAAAGCCCCCCCCCAACCCTATCGAAATCAAGAGTGATCAGGTCACCTGCAGAAAGTAAAATGGGTTCATTGGGTGAAGATATCCTCAAATATTTACTTTTAAGCAATATTTCTTTTCGTTTACAAGCATTAACGTTAATCTTTAATTTTGCATCATTGATATCGCACCAATGAAGAAAACCTACCAATAGGCAGTCCTCGGCTATTTTTAATGTAAGCCGCTCACTTACAGTTTTACAGGAGTACCGAGAATTAGATTTATCTATTCCTGCTTTCTCGGCAACCTTCAAATATTTGTATATAGTGGCAGCTGGGCTGATTGCCCCTTCGACTTCTAATAGTTTACTGTCATAACTTAAAAGATAGGTAATGACTTTTTGAATACTTTTTCCAATAGACCACGCGGCCTGTAAACCAATATGCCCAGGGTCCAAGAAACCTAACTCAGGATAATTTCTAAAATGAGGAAATAAATCTATCACAAATACATTACATTGATTCGCTTCCCGTATATGTTTTAAATATACTTCATTACTTTTGTAACCATTCAACCTCTTTTGTGTTGGAATAAGTAAAGTTATTATTGGGCAAGAAATTTTACTCAAAACTCCATAGATATATTCTATTGAATTAAATAAAACACTTTTTTCTATTAACTTATTCGGAAGGTACGAAATATCATTTACAATTGGTTCAATGATCACGAGATCAGCTGAACTCAACAAATTAAAGTGGTGATCAATCTGATATGCCAGTAGCAACGACGTACATCCACCAAGGCTAAGATTAATGATATTATATTCGTTAGTAGCGTTTGCTATCAAAGACGAGCACCAACCAAACTCAATTATTGAATTAGAAGTTCCGATAACCACTATGTTTTTTTTAGTTGGGCTAAGCAACTCATTACTACACTTGAACACAGATGCCTACTTATATTTCTCAGAGGATTTATGATGATGAGCCCACATTTCGACATCTAAGCTCATATTGTCTTTGAGAAAGTCGACAATTACCTGAGGAGAATCATTTTCAATATCAAATAAAAGAAGATGCTCAGGCTTATCCTTAAAATAATTGATTACGTTTAAGTGATGCTCATACCACTCTACATTCCATTTCATAATTAATTCTTCTTCGGTACACTCATTGATTCTACATAAGTCACGAACATAACTCCCTCTTCCATGCTTTATGCGACTCAATATCCACTTACTTCTAGAACGAGTATTTAAAATAAATTTTGAATTTGGGTTATCTTCATACATTTCCTTAAAGTAATCCATATACGCATATATATATGAGTCACCTTCAACAGAATAGCCTTCCATGTCTGTAAATACATCAAAATTTTCATACCCTGTTATAACATTTTTACCTTGTTCTGCATTGTACTTCATCGTCTGCGCTAGTTTGTTTTTATCCCAATGAACTGCTTTATAGCCATTATCTCTAAAAAAGTGACACACGCTAACAGTAGCGCATTTATTAAAACCTATTTGAAAAACTCTAAACTTCATATTATTTTCAGACATAATAAAAATTATTTCCACCAAAAATTAAAACGACCAAATCCATCACCACGCGAGCTGACATTTTCAACTGCATCCATTAGTGACCCCACGTCTATTGCAATGCCACCATTACTCTTCACAATATCACAATATACTTTAGCTAAAATACCAGCTCCAATTAATACAACCGTTTTTGAAGTTACTTTTATTTCCAGCTCTCGTTCTATCTCATAAAATCTATCTGGAAAGTGATTTTTAGAATACATATTATTAGAGTGACGGTGTTCACTTGGTATAGAGATCACATCAATAGGTTTATTTAATTGATCGGATAATAAATCTATATTTCTACATGTTATCGCTATTACTTTATCAGCCTGATTTAACACATCTTTAAATCTAATGTTTTCACCGAGATGATAGTGTGTATTTACATTCATAAAGGACTGTTCTCTCAAAAGAGAATTGCGCATAAAATGAACACTTGTTGTATTCTCAAGTAAGTGCAATTTATTTGTTGATATTTCCTTAGGTATTGGTACCCCTAAAACATCGGAGTTCCTTACTGCATCCTTAATTCTACTGGAGATATAGTTAGTTTCATCTTCACAAAGCTCGTAGCCAAATTGAATATCATAAGTTATATTGGCTTCTTCCTTGGAAAAAGTTAAACCATAACCTAACAGACGGTTCTCACAATGATTTATTCTTACAAAACTAAATGAGGTTGCATGCTGAATAGCAAACTCTAATTTATCTAGTAAGTGATTTGTAGAAATAGATTTTTCACTTATCTTGTGAAGAGTTTGTTCACGCTCAAACTCAAACCAATTGCCTTTTTTCTTGAATTCTAAAAATGAATAATCTTTTTCTTTGATTTCAGATAAATCTGGATAAAAATTAATAGCATATAATACTCGACTTAATTCAGAACTCTTGGCTTTAAATCTAGCTAACCTATCTATATAGATTAACTTGTTTGTTACTCTCCCCATCAAACCAGACAATGCAGTTCTAATATTGATTTCTGATGCAAAATTAAGCACCCCACCACTAACAACTATATATTCGTATTGTGTACCGAGAGACTCAATCCCTTCAATCAGTTCAATTAGGTTATTAAACTTAACCGGTCCACTTTGGCAGATATACTTTTTATTCGCTAAATCAACTACAGAATCGAACTTAGTGCCTTTCAATGGAATCATTGACAAAGCTTCCTCTGCGCTTAATTCATTACCTAAAATTAATAAGTTCACTTAACACTACCTCTTGTCACGGTTTTCATAATAGCTCTACACCAATCATTAATATTGTTATCAATATACAGTATCCCCTTACATTGGTATTGCTTTAGCCCTTTTAAAGCTGAATACGGTAGGTTATTACTACAAACGACCGGAAGGTTTAAACTAGTAAGCTCTAATACTTTAAGTGAGCTTTTACTTTGACTAAATTTTAAGTTCACTAAAGGTGCTACCCCTAAATCGAAGTTATGTGATATTTTTGTCAACCAGTTAACAAAAAAGTCATAACGCGAATCAGGCGGCACCAAACGAGTGGTTATGTTTTGATATTTATCTGGAATATCACCACAACCAACTATAGATAAGTGAAAACGCCCCCCATTAGCGTTGGCTTCTTTAACAACATCAAGTAAAAAATCTAAATCTTCCTGGTGGGTTCTAGAACCAAAGTAAAGAATGTGAGTTTTATTCTCTGGCAGATTGAGTTCTATTTTTTCCTTTTCAGGAAAATCCATATTCCATCGATGCGCAAAGACATCATTTGGCCTTATTAGAATGTTTTCATTATATTTCTTACACACTGAAGCTAATGCGTTGTTGGTCACATGTACTAATGAAGCGTTAGTGATTAGTTTTTCTAATTTTGGTCGATAAGCACTATAAACTCCCTCAGGATCAACAGACACAGGAACATCTAACAAGTTATCATCGATTTCATAAGTGTATGTAATGTCATATCGACTTAATGCATCCAAGCACCAATCTACAGCATGACCAGGAATGGCATCTCGCTGAATAACAAACTCTTGATACTCTTGAATATCTGATGTTACCAAAGTTTGCCAGCTAATAAATTCAACTTCCAAGCCTGAATTTTGCTCAAACTCTTCCTTCCAATCAACTAACCTTACATAAGCAGTTGGTGGTACATTTGGGAAGATGCCTTTCAAGACAAAACCTAATTTCCTTTTTTCTGGTAATTTAGCTGATTCTTGTTTTGATAATAGCTGTTGATAAATTGAAATGTATTGCCCGGTCATTCGCTCAACGGTATTCTCTTGGCCATATCCTGTTTGCCAGTTATTTATCTCTTGATTCTTTTCTTTAAATTCAACTTGATTGTTAAGCAAAGAAATTAGTTTTTCAAAACATTTTTGAGCATCATTTTCAACTAACCATCCACCTCCGTGACGTGCAATTCTTTTTTCAACAGCCCCATAAGCTAGGCCCATAACTGGAATCCCAGACGCCCAACTTTCCGTTAATGTATGGCAATAGGTTTCTGGCCAAATGGAAAATACCGCCGAAATGTGTGGCGATATACCTACAACACGTTGTTGAAAATCTTCACGGTTATAACCACCATGAAAAACCACATGTGACTTTAAGTCTTCATCACAAGTTCCAAGCACATGGAATTCAATTTTATTTTGAGTATCCAATTCAATTACTTTCAGAATTAACTCTTTACCCTTAGATAACGAAATATTGCCAGGTAAAAGAACTTTAAGGATATCTGTTGGCAGGTTTTCATCTTTTGGCTGTACAAAAGAATCGAAATTTCTACCATGGGGAATCACAGTAAACTTCTTTCCGAATTCATCAAGCTTGCCTAATGAGTCAATTAAAATATCTTTCCCACTTTGGCATGTAGTTATGTAATGGTCACAAAATGCTAATGATGATTGCATACGTTTTTGCCACATCGTTAGCATATTTTCATTCATGGGTTTTACTGTTTCATCTCGCCACAACAAATTAGGTGCATCTTCAACAACACCAGAAAGTGTTAGTTTCCCTTTTTCACTAATTAAATTAATAGAAGGGCAAACAGCATAAAAATCATGGAATGACTTAACAACAGGAATATAAAGCTCTTTTGCAATTTGGGGAAGTTTTAGGCTATGCCATGCAATGTGTCGAATGTGTAATAGGTCGATATTATATTTTACAAGCAAAGATTTTACGAGTTTTTCATAATCATACGAACGATGCGTAGCAAAGGTTACTTTCTGCTTAAGCTCGAATTTTTCAACTTGCTCATAACCATTTTTACCCGCACGTAAGATTTCAACTAATTGACCGTTACAAGCTAAAACATAGCAATCATAAATATCCGATAAACCTCTCATCAAATCAAAGTTTGTCTGAGGTGTCCCTCCTGTTCTCGTTGAGATAACAAACATTATTTTTGGTTTTAGTAAGGAGTTATCCGCTTTAACTTTATCTAACTCTATTGCAATCGTTTCTCTTGCCTCTTTCATCAGCTCAGACTGGCCAATTGCTTTAATGGCACCTTCATAATTAGGGTATGTTTTCTTTACCTGTTCAACACCTGACTCAATTAATGCCTGCTTGCTATCTTTGAATGAAGCTGAACGCACATGATAAATATACGTTTTAGGATCAACAACATTTACCCAGCCTTTAGCAACAGCTCTCATGCAATAATCATTCTCTTCCCCATAACCTTTGGGGTAGCTTTCTATATCAAAATAACCGATATCATTCAATGCGTCTCTTTTTATATATAAACAGAAACCATTACCTGTCGGCACATCAATTAAAGCATCCGGAGCCACATTATTTATTAATCTAGCAACTCCTTTTATACTAAGATTTTCATCTATTATATTTGTACCTGGTTGGGGTACAGAAAATGCTCCTGCATTATTTGATACAGCTGTAACGGTAGCTATATCATCATTTGAATATGCTGCTACTATCAAGTTTCTACACCAATTAGGGCTAACTATCGTATCACTGTTTAGTAGAATAACATCACTCTCACCCGCTACTTCCACCCCTTTATTCACATTACCTGTATAACCTAAGTTATTTTTATTGTGCGCTACTTTAATACCATAAACAGCAGAATATTTATCGAGTTCAATAGCAACATTAGGATCTGGACTACAATCATTTAGAACTAGAACGCTAATATTATTACCTAACGATGTATTTAATATCACGCTATCTAAGCAGTTAACAACTTCCTCAACTGCATTATATACAGGTATAATAATTGTTAATTTTACAGATGATATACACTTGGATATAATCGAGTATGGCACTATCTTATCTACAACCTTAGCCCCCAAAGAATTATTAATTGTAATTGCTCTATTCTCTTTATGACCATGCTTTAAATAATGTTCAAGCGGGTTAATTTGTGCTTTCATGACATCATTATGTAAATGATAATACATGCGACCATCAAAGTACTCTGATGTACGACGTAAATGATTTTCTTTATTAAGGTAATAATCCAGTAGTGGATTTACCTCTTGACCGATATTGTGCATAGAACGATATAGAGCAGTATCAAAGTACTCATTTGGCATTCTATTTTCTTTGTGACCAAAACGAACAAAATGTGACACAGGATCTACACCTCTTCGTTTCACATCTTCGTATTTGGTCCAATAAAATTCCTTGTCAACCAGCTGAGTTTGATTTAATAACTCCATAGCCTCTGAGTCAGAAAGCTTATCATCACAAATCACATCTTTTATCACACTAGAAATTGTGGTTTGATTTACTTCCTCTGTAGCGATACGTTTCTGTCTAATAATTTGGCGAATTAAATTTTTAGTAAAGCTTTTCACAGTAACTTCCCCCACCAACTTTCATTTCCTAAATACCACTCAACCGTTTTACGAATACCCGTTTCAAATGACTCAACTGGTTGATAACCCAGTTCATTATTAGTTTTGGTTGCATCAATAGCATAGCGGCGGTCATGGCCTGCGCGGTCAGTAACGTAAGTGATAAGAGATTCACTCTTACCTTCAGAGGCAGCAACTGCCAATGGGAACTTCTCTTTTAGTTCTGCATTAGAAAGTGGAAAGTCTAAAGTAGCAAGTGAAGAGCTAGATCCAGTACTTATACCTGTAAAAGCTTCATTCATTAGCTTACAAACAACATTTACAATATCAATGTTGGCCCACTCGTTGTGACCACCAATATTGTAGTTTTCACCAATACGGCCTTTGTTTAATACAAGCTCAATGCCACGTGCGTGGTCAGTTACGTATAACCAATCTCGGATTTGCTGGCCGTCACCATAAATTGGTAAGGCTTTATTAAACAAAATGTTAGTGATAATAAGCGGGATAAGCTTTTCAGGAAAATGATATGGACCATAGTTATTTGAGCAATTAGAAGTAGTTACTTCTAACCCGTAAGTGTGGTGATAAGCTCGCACTAAATGATCTGAAGCGGCTTTTGATGCTGAGTATGGCGAATTTGGTGCGTAAGCGGTCTCTTCTGTAAAAGCAGGATCAGTCGCCGACAATGTACCATATACTTCATCGGTAGATACATGGTGGAAACGGTGCGAAATTGGTGACTTTCCTTTCGATTTTGGCTCATCAATCCATACTTTCTTAGCTGCTTTCAGTAGGCTGTAGGTGCCTAGAATATTAGTTTCGATAAACGCATCTGGCCCCGTAATTGAACGGTCTACATGAGATTCTGCCGCAAAGTGTACAATAGTGTCCAGCTTATGTTCTGTCAGTAGTTTCTCTATTAGGATGGTATCGCAAATGTCACCATGTACGAAGGTAAAGTTTAGATTCTGAACCGCAGAATCTAAATTTGCTTTATTACCTGCATAGGTTAATGCATCTAATACTACCACGTTATCTTGTGGGTTTGTTTCTAGCCAATATAGTACGTAGTTTGCGCCAATGAAGCCTGCGCCACCAGTAACTAAGATATTACGGTTCGTCATGGTCAACCTTTATTATATTTTATATTTTATATTTGAATAGATGTTGAAAGTTGAAAGTTGAA
>NZ_JBFRUJ010000010.1:0-134438 GCF_041474575.1 Vibrio sp. 10N.222.51.C5 | reverse complement strand
AGTTGAAAGTTGAAAGTTGAGCAGTATTTCATTCAAAGCATTAACGTCAAGTGCTGTCTTTTACTTGCAGTAAGCGTAGCAACGCCCTTTCTACTTTTCACTTTATATTTAATTCGTCTAGCATGTCTGATAGTTGTTTGCGCCAGTGTTTACTCTCTACACCACTTGCTTGCTCTGCAGTGGTTTTATCTATCACACTAAAACTTGGTCTTGCTGCTGGTGTTGGGTAAGCACCTGCCGGAATTGGGCGAATTAGAATTGCCTTATCTAACATATCTTTTTCGATAGCTAATTCTTGAATAGCGACCGCGAAGTCATACCAAGAGGCTACGCCTGCGTCTGTCCAGTGTAAAATCTGAGTTGAAAGTGGAAAGTTCGCTTCGCTCAAAGTAGAAAATTCACCATTACTTTGAACTATCTTGTTACCTTGAACATTTAACTTTTCTCTTTCTACTAAGCTCCAAATCATTTCTGCTAAGCCTTTGGCCCACGTTGGTGTGCCTACTTGGTCGTACACAATACCTAGCTGATCTTTCTCTGCCATTAGGCGCAGCATGGTTTTTACGAAGTTATTACCATTGGCTGAATAAACCCATGCGGTACGAATGATGATGGCTTGATTACCTAAAACCTGATTGATCTTAAGGTCACCTTGAAGCTTTGAATCGCCATAAACGTTAATTGGGTTTGGGGTATCGTCAGTTTGGTATGGTGTAGTTTTAGTACCATCGAAGACAAAATCGGTTGATACGTGAATTAACTTTGCGTTTATCTCTTTACAAATAAGTGCTAAATATTCGCTGCCTTTTTCATTTACGGCATAAGCGTTTTCTTTATCGCTTTCGGCTTTATCTACTGCGGTATAAGCAGCTGCGTTAATGATGATGTCTGGTGAATGATTTTTCACTACTTCATTAACTTTTACTTGATTAGTGATATCTAACTCATTTGCATTAAAACTGATGATTTCAAAATGGCTTGGTGTGGTTTGCTCAAGTTCCCAAGCGAGTTGACCACCTTTGCCTGTTATTAATATTTTCATGATAGCTCTTTTTAGATCCCGGATAGTTCGTTCCTCACTTCCGGAATGACGTTATGTGGTTACTCTTCCCTTTCGGAATGATGTTAGCTGATATTTTTTATTTTCTCGATAGCGTTAATAAGGTAATTAGTAATGCTATTTTTCCTGTGGTGTTGCTTCGAGTTATTAAACCTTGGCGATATGCAGTTAAGCGTTCGACATTACTCATTTTAGAAATTGCGGCTAATGCTGCTATTGTACCGTTTGGCATTAAGTCATTTTTTTTTTCAAATAGCTCAAATGCTTGTGCTTGTTGTCTAATACATTCAAATGATCGTTTAAATTGAGATAGCTGTAATGGAAACTGAGTACATAACTGCCAAGGTTTTCTTTGTTTAGCACCAATAGTGTTACTGTCATGTTGGCGATATTGAATTAATGGTTTATCAACTAACTCAATAACACCACAGCGAGAAGCGACTAATGCAAGCCACCAATCATGCATATACGCTTGCTTTGGCATTGGTAAGGATTTGTTGAGTAACGCGCGGTTCATTAGCATTGTGCAGCCAGAAGCTACATTTTGCTGACTTAACGATTCAAAAGAATGATGCCACTGCTTGCTTATTTTCTTTAGGGTGAAATAGCTCTCACACAATACATTAAGCTTTTCATCTACAATTTGTTTGTCTGTAAATATTAGTATAGGCGTGTGTTTATTATGTTGATCTTCGGCTTTTTGTGCCGCATGAAAAGATAATACTATTTTTTTGGGTAGCCATATATCATCTTGGTCACACAGCATCACATAATCAGCATCACTTAAGCTAAGGCCAAAAGCAAAGTTTGCCATAGCTCCAGGTTGGCCTGAATAATTATGGTGCCACTCTATTTTAGAGTCACTTTTTATCGCTGCTTGAACAATGCTCTGTGTATTATCTGTCGAGCCATCGTCTACCACTATAATACGATTGATTAACTCTTGATATTCACTATTTTGTTGAATAGAGAGCAATTGTTGTTGTAAGAATCGCTCTCCATTATAAGTAGCAAGAATGATATCAATCACTGGTACACCTAGATCAACTATTATTTAATTTGTGTTTTTTTCGCTTCAAATTTTCTCGATGAGAAACTGTAGCGAAACACGCTGCATACATGCCAAAAGAAATACTTGGTCATGAATCGTTTACTGTCTCTACGCCTAAAATGAACGGCTTTTACTTCTTCTAGATAGTCAAAGTGAATGCCTTTCATCTTTAGCCTTGCACATGCATCAATGTCTTCACAATACATGTAGTATTGCTCATCAAGCCCTCTCATTTTTTGATACAAGCTAGCGCTATAAATTAAAAAAGCACCACTTGCCCAATAACTCTGCTCTTTTGCTAAACCTTGTTTTCTGTTCACCATGGTGGAGCGATCATTTAACAAGTAGGTTTTAACAAAATTACTGAATTTTGGGTATAGGCGAATATTGTCATCATAGACAAATTCTTCTTTATCTAAAAAAAGGTTGGGGACAGATAATTGAGGTTTTCTCTCTCGCAATTCACACAATAACATTTTAATATTACATCGAGTCATATAAACATCAGGATTTAGAGTAATAAACACATCTTCCCCTTTCATTCCTAACTCTTCTTTACAATAGATAAAATTGGCGTTGTTATTGCCCGAAAACCCACGTTGCTCTTTATTCGGAATATAATGGATACCGTAGTTATTGCATGTTTTTTTCAACAATCCATTCGGTATATTATCACGACACACAACCTCAATTTCTGGGTACTCAGCTAAGACTCGCGCTGTACCCAAGTTAATAATAATATTTTGATGTAAATGAGAAACAATAGAGACAAATAAACGCACAAACTACTCTGTTATTTAATTAGAAAGGACTCGGCGCTTCAGAAAAAGATAAGCCAGCCTCATCCTTATCGGAAAGTTGTGGCGTAATGCCATCAACCAAAGGCCAATCAATATTTAGGTTTTTATCGTCCCATTTTATAGAGACTTCGGCTTTTGGATTGTAATAATCGGTACATTTGTACACAAACTCAGCCTCTTCGGACATTACATAAAAGCCATGTGCAAACCCTTCAGGCACCCAAAGCTGACGTTTATTCTCTTCAGAAAGTTCAACGCCAACCCATTGACCAAAAGTTACTGATCCTTTTCTCATATCGACCGCAACATCAAATACTTTACCTTTGGTTACTCGTACTAATTTCCCTTGAGTATTTTTTGTTTGGTAATGTAGACCACGTAAAATACCATGGCTTGATTTGCTGTGATTTTCTTGTACAAATTCCGTTTCTCCACACTCTTGATTAAATAAAGTGGTGCGGAAGGTCTCCATAAAGAAGCCTCGGTCATCACCAAACACTTGTGGTTCAATGATTTTTACATCTGGGATATTCGTTTCAATAAATTTCATAAGGTGCTTGAAGATTTGGAGGTTGAAGCGAAAGTAAGAGCAAAGTCAAGAGGAGCTTTAGCTCTTACTTTTCTACTATTTGTTCAAAATACTTTCTGATTTAATAAACCTAATAAGTATTTGCCATAACCTGATTTTTTCAAAGGTTCAGCACTTTCTCTTAACTGCGCTTCATCAATGTAGCCCATTCGATAAGCTATCTCTGTAGGTGAACTTATTTTTAATCCCTGACGCTGCTCTATTGCACGAATAAAAATAGCGGCATCCAGTAAATCATCAATGGTTCCGGTATCTAACCACGCAGTACCGCGGCCCATGATCTCTACTTTTAATGTTTTTTGCTCTAGGTACTGCTCTATTACATCAGTGATCTCTAGCTCACCTCGCGGTGATGGTTTTACCTGTTTCGCAAATTCAACCACATTGTTATCAAAGAAATATAACCCTGGTACGGCGTAGTTTGATTTTGGTTGTTCTGGTTTCTCTTCAATAGAGATTGCTGTTCCATTATCATCAAATTCAACCACACCATATGATGTTGGGTTGGCAACATGGTAACCAAACACCGTTGCACCTGTTTCTTGTGCGTTGGCACTGCGAAGTGATAAGGCTAAGTCATGGCCGTAAAACAGATTATCACCCAATACTAATGCTGCTGGCGAACCTGCTAAAAAATTTTCGGCTAAAATAAAGGCTTGAGCAAGACCATCTGGTGATGGTTGTACAATATACTCAAGTTGAAGACCCCATCGAGAACCATCTCCCATTAAACGCTCAAAACGATGAATTTCTTCAGGTGTAGAGATAATGGCAATCTCTCTAATGCCTGCCATCATTAAGTTTGATAGCGGGTAGAAGATCATCGGTTTATCGTAAACTGGCATTAACTGCTTACTTACCACTTCGGTCAGTGGATAAAGTCGTGTACCTGAGCCACCAGCCAAAATGATACCTTTACGGTTTAATGGGTTATAGTTCATATTCTCACTTTAGTTTCGTAATGTTAAATAATATACCACGCGACATTCTACTTTAGTTCTTTTATTGTCATATAGATGATTTTTGTAATCCCAAAGGTCACACTTAGCAGTAATAAAAACAGGCTAATATTGTAAAACACCTCTGGATATTTATTCTCTTCGGGTTTGGTTGCACTCTCTACCACTATCAAATACTTCATCTGCTTGTAGGCTTCGATTCTTGATTTCTCTAATGAGATTTGTGATGAGGTGTACGCTTGCAGTGCCAATTCCATTTTTACTTTGTAGTCGGTAAATCGAGATAGAATTTCACTGACAGGAATTTCTTTTTCTCCTGCCTGTGCAAGTTTGCTTCGCTCTGTTTTTAATTGTGCTTTTAGTGCTCTTAATTCATTTTCAGCTGATCTTACCTGTGGTGCATTTCCGCTCATGATGGATTTAAGCGTTTTTAACTCAGTTTGCTTTATCGCTATTTGAGATTCTATGGTGTAGGTAATTTGCTGCATTGCCATTCCCTCTGCTGTAGGGTCTAACAAATTGTAGCGTTGCTGAAATTTTAATAGCTTGGTTTGTGCATCTTTTAGTTTGTCTTCTACTAGTTGGTGCTCACCTTTAATGAACTCTAGCTGCGCCTCTGCTAATTGATGGCCAATGGAGTTAATGTACCATTCTGCTTTTTCGGTAATGGTTTTGGTTAGTGAGTTGGCATAGTCAGGGTCAAAGGCTTGGCTATAAATAGTAATGACGCCTGATTTTTCATTTATATCGACTGTGATGTGGTTTTGATAAAACTCCAACATAGTTTCTTGGGTGTCGTCTTCATGAATGCGGCTAAAGTAATCAATACTCTCTTGGCTGTAGTGTGCTCGTAACTCTAGGGTCTCGTTTAAGTAACGCACCATGTCATTAGAGTAGATATACGCTTTTACTAGCTCGGTATCTGAACCTCCACTAGAAACACCCATTCCCGACAATATAGCTAAACCAGCATCCATGGTTGCCATTGCATCTGGCTGTTGCACAATGACTTGCGCTTGGCTTTCGTATCGCTCTGTCGCCCAAAAGCATTGATAAAAAGCGAATAACAGTGTTGGAATAAGAACAAAGGCAATAAAAGCGTGCTTAGAGATATAATTAAAAGTTAAAAGATAAAAGTTAACAGTACGCTTCGCTTTTAAAGTATCCAATTCAAGAGTTTTATCTGACCTTTCTTTTGCCTCTGCTCCTGCACTTACTTTTCCACTCTCCTCTCTCCTCTTTCCTTCACTCTTTACACTCTCACCTTGCTTCTTCAGGTTTACTACTCGCACCATAATCCGGGCGGAAAGTGCGGCATCATCGGCTTCTAACTGTTGTGCTTTTGCACTCAAAAACTCAATACTGTTGAATTCAGCTGGCTTTACGCTTTGTTTAAATGCTAGAAATTTTTGTTCGATAGTTTGAGTTGTCATTTTTATATTCTTTTCAGGAAAAACAATAATTTACGACCTCTAAAGGCCTCACCATCAGCCGTTCCAAAGGCTATCCAGCTTCTTCGTTTTTTCTCTTGTTCTTACTTCTCTCTTTCCACTTTATCTCTTCCCCTATCGGCTTATCGCTTGCTTCCAACTGATGTGATAACAAGCCAAGGCAAAGAAAACGCAGAGTAATGTCACTATATCTAAATAAAAGTAACTCACGCCGGCATCCCCATAGGTTGGATAAGCAGCATAGCGGGTTAATTCAACCGCATGCAAAAGTGGGTTCCATGTTAAGTAAGGCCAATACTCTTGGGGTATGTCTTGTAAGCTAAAGAAAATACCAGAGATGAAGAAGATTGGACGCATCAGTAAGCTTTGTACTTTTTTCACTTCAGGCACATAGCATTGTGCTAATGCAAATAGTAACCCTAAGCTAGTAGCAATAAGCCATACACGTGTCAGGTTTAATATCACCTCTAACGGATCATCAATGTGGATATCCATTTTTAAGAACAAACAGATCACACCAATTAATAAAATAACAAAAATTTTGACTAAAAAATCAAAACCAGAGACGGCAATTACAGAGCTTATTGGTTGAACTTGGCGAAACGCATACAGTTGTTTATTTTTTTGAATTGCCCCAGAAACGCTACCAATTAATCCAATGAAAAACTGAACTAACACCATTCCATATATCATAAAAAACACGGTTGGAATACTATGGGTTTCACCATTATCCATAAAGCCTCTCATTCCAGCCATTATGGAAATAAATATCAATGGAGAAATAACGGACCAAGCAATACCTAACTTATCATTGAATTTACTTTTAATTTCTCGCAGAAAAATAGCAAAGATCACATCACCCCAGACTTGCAGAGTACTGCGCTTTTTTACCTTTGCCATTAGTTAATCGCCACATTTGCAGCCACTGCAATTTGGTAGATAATTTGAGTGATATCTTTAACTGCCTGCATGGTTTTGGTATCGACTTTTGGTAACACTAAAATTTGGTCGCCTTTTTCAATTGGCTTTTTACTGTCGAACTCGACTAAACCATTAGCACGTACGATCGCAATACGTTGGTCTTCAGCTCGGTCTGTAAAACCACCTGCCCATGCGACGTAATCGTCTAAGCTTGCATTTGGATTAAAGACGACAGCTTGTGGCATCAAGACTTCTCCACCAACCTGAATTAAGTCAGTCTTGTATGGAATGACGATTTGGTCACCTTGTTCTAATAATATATTCGCGATATTCCCATCATCGGAAACGATCACTTTACCCAACGGCTCAATTTTTCTAGCTCGCTCGGTAAACAGCAACACCATTTCTGCTTCTTTTGCCCGAATGGCCGCTTCACCATCGGATGAAGCAGGGGCTGTGAAGACGCTGCGCTCTAAACGATTAAGTGAGTCATCGATCATTTCTTTTTGTTTTTCAGCAACACTTTTACGAAGAATGTAAATAGACCCTTCATTGGTCAACGCTGGGTCAATTGGGATGTAGTTGAGCAAGTCGTGCAATCGAGTGCTCTTTTTAACCGCAAAATACGAAGGGCCGAGATAACTTCCACTAACCTGTACATCCATTACTTGTGCGTGTAGGTCATCATTGAAAATGATCTTATCGCCATCTTCTAGCTCAAACTCTTGGAACTCTTGGTAACTCATATAAAGTGAGAATGGCCCTTCAGGTCGATTGCCTATCACGCCTACGTGGCTCACCTTTGCAAGAGGGCGCGAGTATTGAGATAACTCTTTACCGCTCGATACCATATTTTCAAGTTCAAATCGGAAAGGGTTACGAACACCACCTGCAACGGTAATTGCTGCTTTTTGGGGGGACACGAGGATTACATCGCCATCTTGAAAGCTTATTTTAGGAAGGGAGCCAGTTTGGATGAAGTCATACAGGTCTATTTCAGCAATAGCTTCACCACCACGCATGATTTTAATTTCACGATAGCTACCTCTTTCAGAGTCAATACCACCTGCACGCTTTAAGAAGTACAGGATACTGTCTGATGCCATTCCTGCGTATTGACCTGGGCGTATTACAGGTCCAGAAAGGTATACACTTACTGGAGTTGCCGTTAAAAGGTTTACATAAACACTAACATTATTGGTATAAATCTGTTTTATCTTTGAAGTTACCAAAGCGTTAACTTCGCTGGCTCGCACATCTTTAACCTGAATCGGGCCAATCTCAGGAATAAAAATATTTCCCTGATTATCCACTGTTACTACATTTGAGTAGTTCACTGCTCCCCAAAGCCAGATATTGATTTTATCGCCAGCAGCGATCAAATAGTTATCATTTAAGCCATCACTTCGCTCGGTTTCGTACCCTCCTGCAAATAAGTTTGCACCGTACGGAGGAGGAAACGCTTCACCAGAACTTGGTAACAGCTCACGCACGTCGGTTTCACCTGGAAGTAAAGTATTATTGCGATTTTCTGAAGAGTACGTTCCCATATCTAGTGATTCATTTGGCATAACACCAGCTTGGCTAGCTTGCTGAATTTGCGCTGGGGTTGCATTAGCCGTTTGAGTGCCAGCTAACTCGCTTGGATCAAATGAAGCACTGTGTACAGGAGAGCATAGAATGGAGAAAATGGATGCGATTACAAAGCGAGATGGTGTGAATAAATATTTCATTTTTTAATTACTGTTAAATTAGGGTTTGTAATCAGAACTACTGAATTTTAATAACAGTGGCTGCTTCAACGATACTTGGTGCGAGATACCAAGATTTGGTTTCAGATCCGTCTGCATTTTTACTGATGGAAGCGCAAGCAATTCTATTACGTTTACCTTCAGAAATCGTCTCAACCTCTAATACACGACATTGATAACCTAAGCCTGAGCTGTATGGTGAGCTTAAACGAATATTGTAGTCGTTATGTGTTAACGACGTTTGATTTGGATTGTTGAGTTCCGACCAATACTGTTGAGGAATACTTTCACCTAACTGAACTTCAGCTGCCTCAACAAGAGGAAGACTGGCGGTTACTTCTCTTGGCTTACTAGCACAGCCAAAAAGTAACAAACTACTTAAAACTACAACCATAGTTCGAGGTTTATTAGACGTTAGTTTTCTCATGAAATAGACTCTTTCAGGGACGCTACCGCCCTACGATTTCTTTGCGTAACTCGTATTTCGCGCGGTATTAGTTGTAGGGTTAGTCATTTGCTTGGCAGCAAGCTTACTAATTTCAACGTTATAAGATACAGTATTCCTATAGCTTTCGACAAGGTTGAATTCGTACAACTATCGCATAAATGTTCATTCAAAACATGTCGGAACTAGAAGGGTAAGTCTAAGGTGGTGAAAACTACTTTTAAACCGACTACTTGACGGATTCAAGAGGGTAAGTCGTAAAAATACGTCGCTATCATTTGATGCTAAAAGATCTTAGGGTGCTAGCACCTTGAATAATTTGCTCTCATAACCTTAAAGGTTAGAGGAACACTCTATCTCTTTGACAAAAACATAGTTCAACCTAGAATAAGAAATCATACGCTTATTAGCCATCAATGGCTGCTCATGATATTTTACTCAATCGAACTTCAATCAGATTATATATGGACTACAATGCACATACTTCACACGGCTGCTATCGTCTTTTTTTGTTGCGTTGTATCGCTGTTTTATTTGCGTCCAATTGCCATCAAATTTAACCTTGTTGATAGCCCAAATGAACGTAAATCACATAATGGACATATCCCATTAGTGGGTGGTTTATCTACTCTTTTAGGGGTGTGGATCATCTATTTATTCATGCCAGACCTTCTTCCACTTCAAACTATTTATACTTTATTAGCTTCATCACTTGTACTCGTTGGATTGATCGATGATAGGTTTGATATCAGTGCGATATCACGTTTAATCGTGATAAGCCTTATTGCCATTTGGTTGGTGAAAATAAACGGTATCTCCTTGTCTTACCTAGGTGATTTACTTGGGAATGGGGAGGTGATGCTGGGAGGGTGGTCAACACTATTTACTATCTTTGCAGTCATTGGTTGTATCACTGCATTCAACATGATTGATGGAATTGACGGGTTGCTTGGGGCTCTAGCATCAGTATCCATTGGTACCCTTGGTTTTATGTTCTGGCATTCAGGAAATCATTCGATTAGCTTATTTTGTTTTTTATTAATTATATCGATGCTAGCGTACATTTTCTTTAACCTAAGTATCAAGGTGAAATCTAAGTATAAGGTCTTTATGGGAGACTCCGGGAGTTTCTTAATTGGCTTTTCAATCTTATGGTTACTTGTATTTGCGACGCAGAATATTGAAGGAATAAACAATTTGAATAAAGCAATAAAACCAGTAACAGCTCTTTGGATTATCGCGGTTCCTTTAATGGATATGGTTTTAGTGATGTTAAGGCGAATCATAAACAAAAAGTCACCTATTTTAGCAGATAGAACGCACATCCATCATGTTGCTCTCAGGTCTGGGTTCACAGCAAAACAAGCGTTAATTGGGATCTCACTGTTCGCATTATTACTAGCGATTGTTGGGATCATTCTTGAGATTAGTGGTGTTAAAGAGGCTCACTCTCTATACCTATTTATTGCTACCTTTTTTATATATGCAACAGCCTCTCTCTCACTTCAGGCACAAAGAAAGGCTATCGCTTCATAGTACTATGACTAATAAGTAGTTAACTCAAAATGCTAGATATCAAACCATTAATCTCTAGCTTAATTTATAAAACTTTAACCTTCAAAGTGTTACTCATCTGGCTGTTTGGTTCGAAGATCCACATAAGGCCAGTAATGATGTCCAACACGAATTAATAGCGTTGCTGCGGCCAAAATAAATGCCGCTAAAGATAACCAAACGATCAATACCGCATCGAGTTCTTTCATGCCCAAAGTGATGTAACGAGCAATCGCCATCATCGCGATATAGATTGGGTATCGCACTGGGATCTTACCGTTCATCACAAACTGCTGAACCATCGCCAACACTTCTAAATAGATAAACATCAGCAGAATGTCGGTCAATTGCACTCGGCGTTCAGCGAAGACATGCATGAACTCTTCGACCATCGCAAACAAGGTCGCGAGCGTGATCGCCACCAGCAATACCGCTTCCATAATGTGGAATACTTTTAAAAACGGCTTACTAAAAGATTTAGGTAAGTGAGAAGGCATAGTCACTCTTCAAAAAATAATTAATCCAGTCTCTACAATAGCATGCATCAATATAAGTCGCGTACTGTCAAAGCACCGACTTTAGGCTAACGCCATCAACTCATCGGTAACCAACATTAAGAAGCAACGGTAAAAAGCAACAAATACAAAAATGGCCCCGCATTCACTGCAGAGCCATCTGTTTGTCTTTTACTTAGCGACTTCTTAGTGACTAATTAGCCTTAAAGCAGAATCAGGTAAGTTAAGAACACCACACACAGTCCGTAGATAAGCGGGTGTACTTCTTTGCGCTTACCTGCGACAACCATTGTGAATGCGTAGCTGATGAAGCCCATCGCCATACCGTTCGCTGGAGAGAAGCTTAGCACTGTGAACATGATGGTAAAGAAGGCTGCAATGCGTGACTCTTTCTTTTCCCAATTAATCTGACCAAGACGACCTACCATGTAGATGCCAACCACGACCATCGCCGGTGCAACCATTGCAGCCGAGAAGATAGAGAAGATTGGGTATAGGAACAGCGAGATTAGGAACAGACCAGCCACCATGACTGCTGCCAAGCCCGTTTTCGCACCTTGAGAAGAAGCGATGCCAGACTCAGAGAATGCGGTAATTGATGTGGTACCAAGAATAGAGCCAATCACAGTACCGCCCGCATCTGCTACTAGAGCCGATTTCGCGTTTGGCACCTTGCCGTCTTTATCGATGATGCCCGCATCACGGCCAACGCCGACAATGGTGCTCAAGCCATCAAAGAAATCGACAATCAGGAAGATAAGCACGATAAACAATAGGTCGAACATTTTCTCTGGCGTGAAAGCTGAGAAATCAAATATAGCGCCAAAGCTGCCAGCCATGCTTGGTGGCATAGCAATGAACTGCTCTGGGATTGGTGCGTTTGAAGTGCCCATGAAGACGTCAGCAAGAATCGTCAACACGATAGCAGAAACGAACGAGATGAACGTTGCTAGCTTGATGTCACGAACCATACAACCCAATGCGATAAAGATGCTCACATAAGCAATGATCACTTTTGGATCGGAAATGTCGCCTAAGCCAACCAGTACGAATGGGTTAGAAACGATGATGCCCGCATTCTTAAGACCTAAGAAAGCAATGAACAGTCCGAGAGACACGGTAATCGCCAACTTCAAATCTTCAGGAATCGACTCAATCATCGATTTACGAATATTGGTTAACGAGAACGCGAGGTACAGGATACCGGACAGGAAGATGCCAAACAGCGCCTCATTCCAAAGTACTGCGACTGAACCACTTAATAGTAAGCCTTTGAAGAAGCCGTTCATGCTCATGCCCGGCGCAAGCATCACTGGGTAGTTGCCCCAAATGCCCATGATTAGGGTTGCGATAGCCGCAGACAGAGCCGTTGCTGTAAACACGGCACCTTTGTCCATGCCTGGAATATCACCCAAAATTGCTGGGTTAACCGCCAGAATGTAACTCATCGCCAAGAAAGTAATGAAACCCGCGTACAGCTCAGTGCCAATCGTGGTTTTTCTTTCAGTGATTTTAAACATCGAATCAAGCGAGCCAGAGGTGTTCTGGGCTTTCAGGGTGGAATCGGTACTCACAACAAAACCTATGCAATAAATTAAGAATTTGGTGATTCAAATGCTGTGAGAATAGAGAGGTCTCTACACTAAAAACTGTAGTCACCAAGGTAGGCTCGGTAGCAGAAACATCTAGTCTAGTAGGGTCTGTTGGCCCTTCGAGATGATTTTTGCAGCGAGTTGTTGGGGATTTCTACAAGGCAGAGACTTTGAAGTGTAGCTAGCCTACATAAGAAGTCGATAACGCAGTAGAAATCACCAACAAACGCTGCCCGAAGGGTTCGGCTAAAATCGTTTTATGCTTTGTTAAGGAGTCTTTACTTAGAATACTAGGCTACAAACTCCTTGCCGCGCCTAAAACGATTTTTTCTCGAACAAAACTCCATCGCGAAAGGTCAACAGACCCTAGATATATACAGCATTTAATCGTTTGCGCGGATTGTAAGGATTGAGATTAAAACTTCAACAAATTTTGTCCAGATCACATAAAAAAGTACCGATGACGAGTCATTACATTTATACAAAGATCTTTGAGAAGATCATTTGCTGATAAATAACGATCAAGCCAGTTGTTCTCAATCATCTAAATATGCTACTCTTCGCCTCCATTTTTCTGACCTAATTTTCACCAGTTGCTTCTATTAGTTTTACTCGTTATCTCTTTATAGACGTAACCAACGGCACAATTAGTAGATGCGCCATCGGAACAAAAATTAGAGTCAGTGCTATCTTTTAAAGTGTAGGTTTATTGCCTTCACTCAATCCAACCAACAGTGGAAATATACAGATGGGCAAAGGTACTCTTTACATCGTATCTGCACCTAGTGGCGCAGGTAAGTCGAGCTTGATCTCAGCAATGCTAGAAACCAATCCAACCTACGCAATGAAGGTATCTGTTTCACACACCACTCGCGGTATGCGCCCTGGTGAAGAAAATGGTGTTCACTACCACTTCGTAGAGAAGCATCATTTTGAAGACCTTATTACTAAAGGTGAATTCCTAGAGTACGCTGAAGTGTTCGGCAACTACTACGGTACTTCACGCGTTTGGATTGAAGAAAACCTAAACCGCGGTATCGATGTATTCCTAGATATCGACTGGCAAGGTGCTCGTCAGATCCGTGAACAAATGCCTCAAGCGAAGAGTGTATTCATTCTTCCACCATCAAATGGTGAACTAGAGCGTCGTTTGAATGTTCGCGGTCAAGACAGCGACGAAGTTATTGCGAAACGCATGAGCGAAGCAAAATCAGAGATTTCTCACTATGCAGAATATGATTATGTGATCGTGAATGACGACTTTGATGCAGCCCTAATGGACTTCAGAGCTATCATTCGTGCGGAACGCTTAAAAGAAGATAAGCAAGCAGCGAAATACAGCGGCATGCTTACTGCTTTATTAGCGGAATAATCTAGATCCCCTAGATTTTCTATTGAGATAAGTATACGGTGATCTAGAAAGTATCTAGTTAAACTTGTATACTTTCTCGTCATCAAAAATTTATTAGTTAATTACTATTTGGAGTCCTCATGGCACGCGTAACTGTTCAAGACGCTGTTGAAAAAGTTGGCAACCGTTTCGACCTAGTTCTTATTGCGGCTCGCCGCGCACGTCAAATGCAAACTGGCGGTAAAGATTCACTAGTGCCTGAAGAAAACGATAAGCCAACGGTTATCGCTCTTCGCGAAATCGAAGAAGGTCTTATCACTAAAGACGTACTAGATGCTCGTGAACGTCAAGAGCAACAAGAGCAAGAAGCGGCTGAACTTGCAGCAGTAAGCAGCATCGCTCACACTCGTTAAGAACGTCATTCGAACTAATTAACCTTCCGGGCCTTTAATTTGTATCTATTCGATAGCCTCAAAGACGTTGCCCAAGAATACCTAACAGAGCCTCAAATTGAGGCTCTGCGTCAATCTTATGTGGTAGCGAGAGACGCCCATGAAGGGCAAACCCGCTCAAGCGGTGAACCATACATTATCCACCCTGTAGCTGTTTCAAGAATCCTGGCAGAAATGCGTCTGGATATCGAAACCCTGCAAGCTGCTCTGCTTCATGATGTCATCGAAGACTGTGATGTCACTAAAGAAGATCTAGAGGAAAAATTTGGCAATACCGTTGCTGAATTGGTTGATGGTGTATCTAAGCTGGATAAGCTTAAATTTCGTGATCGCAAAGAAGCGCAAGCAGAGAACTTCCGCAAGATGGTTCTCGCCATGGTGCAAGACATCCGCGTTATCTTGATCAAATTAGCTGACCGTACTCACAACATGCGCACGCTTGGGGCACTTCGTCCTGACAAAAAGCGTCGTATTGCTCGTGAAACCCTAGAGATTTATTCTCCACTAGCTCACCGTCTTGGTATTCATAACATCAAGACCGAACTAGAAGAGCTGGGCTTTGAAGCCCTCTATCCTAACCGTTATCGCGTACTTAAAAACGTAGTGAAAGCTGCGCGTGGTAACCGTAAGGAAATGATCCAACGTATCCATAGCGAAATTGAAGGCCGCCTTGAAGAGGTCGGTTTGCCTGCTCGCGTACTTGGTCGTGAAAAAAACCTGTTCTCCATCTACAACAAGATGAAAACTAAAGAGCAGCGCTTCCACACCATTATGGACATCTACGCTTTCCGCGTCGTGGTTGATACCCCAGATACTTGTTATCGCGTACTTGGTCAGGCTCACAGCCTGTACAAGCCTCGCCCTGGCCGCATGAAAGATTACATTGCGGTACCAAAAGCCAACGGCTACCAATCTCTGCACACGTCAATGATCGGCCCTCACGGGGTGCCAGTTGAGGTTCAGATCCGTACTGAAGATATGGATCAAATGGCAGACAAAGGTGTCGCAGCGCACTGGTCTTACAAAGGCAACGGCTCACGCAGCAGTAATGGCACAACCGCACAGGTTAAAGCACAACGTTGGATGCAGAGCTTACTTGAGCTGCAACAAAGCGCGGGTAACTCATTCGAATTCATTGAAAACGTTAAGTCTGATCTGTTCCCAGATGAGATCTTCGTGTTCACGCCGAAGGGGCGCATTGTCGAGCTTCCGGCAGGCGCAACAGCGGTCGATTTTGCTTACGCGGTGCATACCGATGTCGGCAACATGTGTGTAGGTGCTCGTGTAGACATGAACCCTTACCCACTCAGCAAATCGCTGAAGAACGGTCAAACTATTGAGATCATCAGTGCTCCGGGCGCACGTCCGAATGCAGCATGGCTCAACTACGTGGTGACATCACGCGCACGTACTAAAATCCGTCAGGTTCTAAAAACGATGCGCCGCGAAGAGTCGATTACGCTAGGTCGTCGTTTACTTAATCACGCACTTGGCGAACACTCTATTGGCGATATCGGCCAAGAGAATATCGACCACGTATTGTCTGATCTTCGCCTAGACAATGTTGAAGACTTACTGGCATCGATTGGTCTTGGTGAGCTGATGAGTATCGTTATTGCTCGTCGTCTACTGGGTGATGCTGACGAACTGACTGAAGTGGAAAACAACAGCGACACACCAAGGAAGAAATTGGCTATCCGTGGTGCTGAAGGTCTACTACTGACATTCGCTAACTGTTGTCACCCAATTCCAGATGATCACATCATTGCCCATGTATCGCCAGGTCGTGGCCTTGTGGTTCACCGTGAAACGTGTCCAAACGTTCGTGGTTACCAGAAAGAACCAGACAAATACATGGCGGTTGAATGGTCTGACGATTACGACCAAGAGTTCACTGCTGAACTTCAGGTTGATCTGCAGAATCACCAAGGTGCACTGGCTGAGTTAACTAACGTTATCTCGAAAACAGGCTCGAACATTCACGGTATTTCAACTGAAGAACGTGATGGACGCCTGTACACAGTGACTATCTTGCTGACCACCAAAGATCGTGTTCATCTTGCAAGTATTATGAAAAAGCTACGTGTGATGCCACACGCGCTGAAAGTAAGACGTCGTAAGAACTAACGTTTAAACTTGATAATAGTTTTGCCAAGAATTTAAATCCCCTTAATGCTTTATCGCTTAAGGGGATTTTTATAACCGTAATCCTAGTATTTACCGCGCTCCCTCCCATTCCTGCCTGTACAAAAATCCAGTAAAATGCTTGAATAGATCATCTCTCTTACGTTTATGAGCCTTGTTATGTCACAGCTTTTATCTGCTATCCCTCTCAACTCTTTATCTGGAGTCGGCGCTAAAGTCGCAGAGAAACTGGAGAAGGTTGGGCTTAACAACGTACAAGATCTGCTTTTTCACCTCCCTTTGCGCTATGAAGATAGAACACGTATCTACCCCATCGTAAAACTGCACGCGGGCTTATGGGCTGCAGTGCAAGGCAAGGTCATGCATGTCGATACCATTTTCGGTAAACGTAAGATGTTGGCGGTAAAGATCAGCGATGGTAACGGCACCATTACCCTACGCTTTTTCAACTTCACCGCAGGTATGAAGAACAACTTTGCTGAAGGCAAACAAGTGCATGCCTACGGTGAGATCAAGCGCGGTAACATGGGGCTGGAGATTGTCCATCCCGACTACAAATTCTTTGCGCCTAGGCAACAGCCAGATGTTGAAGCCAATCTGACTCCGGTGTACCCAACCACCGAAGGGCTAAGACAAGTCACGCTGCGTAATCTTACCGATCAAGCCTTAGAGCTAATCGACAAGGCCGCAGTTAACGAGCTTCTCCCATCCGGTTTATACGACCACCAAATTACCCTCGCACAAGCACTGCATACCATTCACAGGCCGCCCCCGGGCATTGACCTAGAGCTGTTTGATGAAGGCAAGCACCCTGCGCAACTGCGCCTAATTATGGAAGAGTTACTGGCTCAAAACCTGTCTATGTTGTCTGTTCGTAGCAAAGGACAGCAAGACAAGGCGATGCCTTTTCCTCCAGTGAATACTCTGAAAGATAAGTTGTTGGCTCAGCTGCCGTTTTCACCAACCAATGCTCAAGTAAGGGTGACTAAAGAGATCGAAGCCGACCTTGAAAAGCCACACCCTATGATGCGTTTAGTACAGGGTGATGTGGGCTCTGGTAAAACCTTAGTCGCTGCACTGGCGGCGGTTCGCGCATTGGAACACGGTCAACAAGTAGCACTTATGGCACCCACTGAACTACTCGCAGAACAACACGCGATTAACTTTGCCAACTGGTTTGAGGCAATGGGTATTCAAGTTGGATGGCTAGCAGGTAAGCTCAAAGGCAAAGCTCGTGAAACTGAACTAACACGTATTGCCAGTGGCGAAGCGCAAATGGTGGTCGGTACTCATGCCCTGTTCCAAGAGCATGTTGAGTTCAAAAACCTTGGTTTAGTGATCATTGATGAGCAACACCGATTTGGTGTCCACCAGCGATTAGAGCTACGTGAGAAAGGCGCAAAGCAAGGCTACTACCCCCATCAGTTGGTCATGACCGCTACCCCAATCCCACGAACGTTAGCAATGACGGCCTATGCCGACCTCGAAACTTCGATTATTGATGAACTGCCACCGGGACGAACCCCAATTCAAACCGTGGCAATTCCTGATACCAAGCGCGATGACATTGTTGAACGTGTGAAAAATGCGTGTCTCAATGAAGGCAAACAAGCCTACTGGGTATGTACGCTGATTGATGAATCGGAAGTACTGGAAGCTCAAGCTGCAGCTGATACAGCAGAAGAGCTACAACGCAAACTACCAGATGTAAAAATTGGCTTGGTGCACGGCCGAATGAAACCCGCCGAGAAACAGGCGGTGATGAGAGAGTTCAAAGAGAACAAGCTGCATCTATTGGTTGCGACAACCGTGATTGAAGTGGGCGTGGATGTTCCGAATTCGAGCTTAATGATCATCGAGAACCCAGAACGTCTTGGCCTAGCGCAACTGCACCAACTGCGTGGCCGTGTCGGCCGAGGTTCGGTCGCAAGTCATTGTGTATTGTTGTATCACTCTCCGCTGTCTAAAACCGCTCAGAAACGCCTAGGTGTGCTACGTGAAAGTAACGATGGCTTTGTGATTGCACAGCGCGACTTAGAAATCCGTGGCCCCGGTGAATTGCTCGGTACCAAACAAACTGGCTTGGCTGATTTCAAGATCGCCGATCTAATTCGTGACCAACGTTTGATACCTGAAGTGCAGCGTATTGCGCGTCATATTCACGATAGCTACCCAGACAATGCTAAGGCGATCATCAACCGTTGGTTGGGTGAACGCGATGTTTACTCTAAGGCGTAGTTAACACTAAGGCATAGTTAACACTGAGACCGTATTCAAACGTAAAAAAGGCTTCCTCAAGGAAGCCTTTTTAGTGTGCGTTACTTTCATCAAGCAAGAGCGAGATTCCCTATTCGCTCGTTCCTCACGATAGGGAATGACGATCAAAGTAAACTTTCATCATCAAAGTCCATGGTTAGCAATTCGTCATCCTCGGAGAGGGAAGAATGACCGAGTCGGGGATCTCTTAACCGTTCCCCGAACCGAACTTATCGTCATCAAACGGACCGATGATAACTAGGGCTTAACCGGGAAACTGATCTGCGCTTTTAAGCCACCTTCACTGCGGTTATTGACCACAACAGCACCTTGATGCTGGCTAACGATACGTTTCACAATTGCTAAGCCCAAGCCCGTTCCTTCGCTACCACGAGCCGTGTCACCACGCGTGAAAGGTTCAAACAGCTTTCCGATCTGGTCTTGTGGAATACCCGGCCCGTTATCTTCTACCGTCACCCAAGCAAGCTTGTTATCCGCCGTCATACCAGTTGATACCTTGACCCAACCATTACCGTAACGCAGCGCATTCACCACCAAGTTGCTCACAGCACGCTTCATTGCGATCGGGTTGCCCAACGCAGGTTTCATGGTTTCTGGAATATCGGTTTCAATCTGGACCTCATAGCCACCTTCAGAGCTAGAGACTTCTCGCGCAATATCATCGACAAACACCGCTTGGAATGAGTCTCTGTCAACAGGCTTTAGGTAATCCATGAACTGACTGATGATCTCGTTACACTCTTCGGTATCACTGATGATGCCTTCCGCCAAATAGCTGTCTTCTGGCGACATCATCTCGGTTGCTAAGCGAATACGCGTTAACGGAGTACGTAAATCATGGCTGATACCCGCCATCAACAAGGCGCGGTCTTCTTCTAGCTCTTGGATGCCTTTCGACATCTGGTTAAAGGCTCGAGTTACCGAGCGAATCTCTTGTGCGCCTTGAACTGGCAATGGCGGTGGAATATCACCTCGCCCGACACCTTGCGCCGCTTTCTCTAGCGCTATCAACGGACGGTTTTGCAATCGGATAAACAGCCAACCACCTGCGACAATCAACAGCGCCATGATCAGACTGTTACGAAACAGTGGTGCAAAATCCTCTTCTTGCAGCTCTGATAACGGAATACGAATTAAAGAGTTGGGTAACTGCGCAATGTCCATCCAAAGCACATAGCTCTCTTTACCCAAGATCAGCCGCACTTCAGTTTCAGAACCCAGCTCCTTGGTCATCTCCTCACTCATCAGGTCGATTGCGACCGCATGGTAATACTCACCCGCCGCTTCGCTGTCCTTGGCGTGAACGGTTACCCCGAGCTGTTCAAGCACACGCTGACGCAATGGCGCATCGATCTCGATATCACTGCCTTGGTCCAATACCAGGTTTAGCTCGTGAGCCAAAATCTTATTAAACTGCTGCAAACTTGGCATCAACGCATAGTTAAACACCGCGTAATAAGAAAAAATTTGGCTAGCGACCAATAGCGTTAAGAAAAGCACTATCGACTGAGTAAAGGAGCTACGTATACGCATGGGGTACCCGAGATGTAGAAAGATAAAGAAAGTGTTATATGACTATAACTCTAAACCATTGTGCTGAATAGAAAACGGGCCATCGCATATTAATGAGATGACCCGTAAGATTCACAGAATCGATAAAGCTACTGTAGAGCTTATTAAGCTGAATTACACAGCTTTGCCATCTGGAACGAATACATAACCCAAGCCCCACACCGTTTGGATGTAGCGAGGTTTGCTTGGATCTTCTTCAACTAGACGACGCAGACGTGAAATCTGAACATCGATAGAGCGTTCCATTGCTGAATACTCACGGCCACGAGCCATGTTCATCAGCTTATCGCGAGACATTGGCTCACGAGCATTCGTTACCAAGGACTTAAGAACCGCAAATTCACCCGAAGTAAGCGGCATTGGCTCTTCACCGCGGAACATTTCGCGAGTACCTAAGTTCAAGCGGAACTCACCAAACTCAACCACAGACTCTTCTGTGCTTGGTGCACCCGGTGCTTCAATGACTTGGCGACGCAGTACAGCTTTAATACGAGCAAGCAGTTCACGTGGATTAAATGGTTTTGGCAGGTAATCATCAGCACCCACTTCCAAGCCCACAATGCGATCCACTTCATCACCCTTTGCAGTAAGCATCAGGATTGGTAGCGAGTTGTTTGCGTTTCGTAGACGACGACAGATCGATAGACCATCTTCGCCCGGCAACATTAAATCCAATACCATCAAGTGAAAATTTTCACGGGTTAACAGGCGGTCCATCTGCTCACTGTTTGCCACGCTACGCACTTGAAAGCCCTGCTCTGACAGATAGCGCTCTAACAGTGCACGTAAACGAGCATCGTCATCGACCACTAAAATTTTGTAGTTTTCTTGCATGTAATGGTTCCACCTATTAAAGCTTAAACCTAAGGTTAAGCATTCTTGGTAAATTGTATATTGGTATAAGACATTAAAAATGTAACATTATTGGAGAAAAAGTCGCCTAAATAATTGTTAACGTATGTTGCCTTTCTATATATTCTATCTTAGATCATCATTTCATTAAGTCAGATTTATGAAAACCAAACTTATTACTCGAGAAGGTTATAACAAGCTCAAAGCAGAACATGACCACTTATGGCACGAGAAACGCCCTGAAATTACTAAGATAGTCACTTGGGCGGCAAGCCTTGGAGATCGCTCAGAAAACGCAGATTACACCTTCAATAAGCGTCTACTTCGTCAGATCGATCGCCGAGTGCGTTTTTTAAGAAAGTTCCTACCTGATGTCACGATCGTTGATTACTCGCCACAACAAGAAGGTAAGGTATTTTTCGGTGCTTGGGTCGAAATTGAGAATGATGATGGGGAAATTAAGAAGTTTCGAATTGTCGGCCCAGAAGAGATCTACGGCGATGCTAAAGGCTATATCTCTATCGACTCACCAATGGCTAGAGCTCTGCTCAAGAAAGAAGTAGATGACGAGTTTACGGTAAAAACACCGGAAGGCGACAAAGAGTGGTTCATTAACTCGATTCGCTACGCAGACAACGAATAACCAAACTTAATAAACACTTAGCGATAAACTGAGTGTTCAGCAAACCCAAACTCCAGATAAAAGAAAACCCCGCCAGGCTTTCGCCTAGCGGGGTTAAGTCTCTATCGCAGCAATCCGGCTACTGTTTATCTCTTCGAGATAAGGTGCTCCCTGCATCTTTCCTTGATAGTGGCTAAATCCTTTAACCAATTTCCTTTTTGTTCATCGCCATCCTAGCGGTGTCCATTCTAGCCTGTCATCCTGACTGGCGAATCTCATCCAGAGATTATCACTTCCTTGCTGACCACTCATCCTAAGTAATCAAATCTTCATCCTGAAGATACCTAGTCCATTAGGCTTTTTCCTGTTCCTGCCAACTCCCTGTCGACAAGTTAAATATTACGGCAAATGGCCGGGTTTCCTAGATAGTCTTAAAAAACATTTCAGGTGAGAAATACGCCCACAAACACACAATCAAATAAAATCAGCTACTTAGTGTAACATCAAGACGATTTCATCGGTCTAAAGCGACTTAGTCTCACATCACTTGTAAGAGATCTCGCACAAAGCGGGTATCAGAAACGGAAATTCGACTTCTGACAGGATAATTACACAGCCAAAGCTAGAAAAAGCGTACGCTCACCCCCATATATTTGTCATGATATTAAATAAGAGATTCATCGGATGAGCCAAGCTATCTGTCGACTGATTGCTGAAGAACTGAATGTCCGTTCTGAGCAAGTCACTGCCGCAGTAAACCTAATTGACGACGGTAACACCGTTCCCTTTATTGCCCGCTACCGTAAAGAAGTTACGGGTGGCTTAGACGATACCCAACTACGTAACCTTGATAGCCGCCTTTCATACCTTCGCGAGCTAGACGATCGTCGCCAAACAATTCTTAAGTCGATTCAAGACCAAGGAAGACTCACGCCAGAACTCGAGCGTGATATCACTCAAGCAGACAGCAAGACTCGCCTAGAAGATTTATACCTGCCATACAAACCAAAGCGCCGTACTAAAGGCCAGATCGCGATTGAATCGGGCTTAGAACCACTTGCCGACACACTGTGGAATGAACCACAGCACGATCCAGAAACGGAAGCGGCGAACTTCATCAGCAACGATAAAGGCATTGCCGATACCAAAGCTGCTCTCGATGGTGCTCGTGCGATCATCATGGAACGCATTGCGGAAGACGCAAACCTACTAGAAAAGATTCGCCAACACCTAACACGCAACTCAGAGCTAGTCGCTCGTGTAGTGACAGGTAAAGAGCAAGAAGGCGAGAAGTTCAAAGACTACTTCGAGCACAACGAAACACTCAGCAAAGTGCCGTCTCACCGTGCACTTGCCATGCTGCGTGGCCGCAATGAAGGCTTCCTAACACTGGCGATGAATGCCGATCCTGAGCAAGAAGAAGGTGTACGTGGTTCTTACTGTGAGAACATTATCTCTGATCACTACGGCATTACTCTGAGCAGTGCTCCTGCGGATGCTTGGCGTAAGCAAGTGATTAGCTGGGCATGGCGCATCAAGGTTTCTATGCACATGGAAACTGAATTGATGGGCGCAATGAAAGAGCGTGCAGAGATCGAAGCGATTGAAGTATTCGCAACCAACCTAAAAGACCTACTCATGGCAGCGCCAGCTGGTCCTCGAGCAACCTTAGGCTTGGACCCAGGTTTACGTACCGGTTCGAAAATCGCTGTCGTGGATTCAACCGGTAAGGTTTTGGCAACAGAAACTATTTACCCTCACCCACCTCAAAAGCAATACGACAAATCGGCACACGTGGTTGAGCAGATGGTTCGTCAATTCAATGTTGATTTGATTGCGATTGGTAACGGTACGGCTTCACGCGAAACCGACAGCTTTGTGGCTGACGTAATTAAACGCGGCAACCTAAAAGCGCAAAAGATCATTGTTAGCGAAGCGGGCGCATCGGTGTATTCCGCGTCTGAACTAGCTGCAAAAGAGTTCCCGAACATGGATGTATCAATTCGTGGTGCGGTGTCTATTGCTCGTCGTCTGCAAGATCCACTGGCAGAGCTAGTGAAGATTGACCCTAAATCGATCGGTGTGGGCCAATACCAACACGATGTGAGCCAAACCATGCTTGCTAAGCGCCTAGATGCGATTGTCGAAGACTGTGTAAACGCAGTTGGTGTTGATGTGAATACCGCATCTGCCGCGCTACTGACTCGTGTTGCTGGTCTGTCTAGCACCATTGCTCAGAACATCGTGGATTTCCGTGACGAGAATGGTCGTTTTGAAGCGCGCACTACGTTGAAGAAAGTGGCTCGTTTAGGTCCAAAAGCCTTTGAACAGTGTGCCGGCTTCCTACGCATTATGGATGGCAAAAACCCACTGGATGCATCATCGGTTCACCCAGAAGCTTACCCAGTAGTGAAAAGCATCGCTGAGAAAAACCACAAAGACATCAAATCTCTGGTGGGTAACACAGACTTCTTACGTGGCTTACACGCCATCGATTACACCAATGAGAACTTCGGTGTACCAACGGTCAGCGACATCATCAAAGAGCTCGATAAACCGGGCCGTGACCCTCGCCCTGAATTTAAGACTGCAACCTTCGCCGATGGCGTAAATAGCATGTCTGACTTAGAACCCGGCATGATCTTAGAAGGTGTGGTTTCAAACGTAGCTAACTTTGGTGCCTTCGTTGATATTGGTGTTCACCAAGATGGCTTAGTGCATATTTCAGCGCTCACCGATCGCTTTGTCTCTGACCCACGTGAAGTGGTTAAAGCGGGCGACATCGTGAAAGTGAAGGTGATGGAAGTGGATGTTCAGCGTAAACGTATTGCACTAAGCATGCGTATGAAGGACGAGCCGGGACAAGACAACCGTGCTCAACGTTCAAGCGCACCTCGCACGCAAAACCGCCCGAATCAAAATTCACAAGGCGGACAACGCCGTCGCGAAGAGCCGCAACAAAACGCTGCAATGGGTGGAGCATTCGCTGCCGCTTTTGCTAAAGCGAAAAAGTAATCCATTAGCTCATCTAAAAAGCTGATGTGCTTAAAACAGAAAACCTGCATCCCTTAGGGTATGCAGGTTTTTTTATTATGTGTTCAAAAAAGACATCGAAGCTTGGTTGACTCGTAAACTTTTGATTTATAAGACCACCAACATCTCTGATGGAGCATGAGGCGCAACAGCATGACCATAATGATACTTTATGACCTTACGTCGTTTCTCCATCTGTCCTTCCTGAATCGCCGCATCTAAAACATGCTTTGGCAGGCGGAAACGCATGGTATAACCTTTGCCTTGATCAGCACTGTATGTTTTCAGTGCCAATAAGCTGAACAGCCGATCAAAAGGGTCTTGTGGCTCTTCTTGGCTAACCGAATTGGCCTCTGACTCGTTCTCCATTTCATAACCTGGATGGTCTGAAGGATCCCAAGCCGACTGCTGCCTTCGTTTATCGTCTGATTTTACCTTACGCTCTGCATTGGTTCTCGCCAATGCTACTGCGGGAGCAATAGGTTCTCGGACTCTATTATCACGCGCAACTTGCTCTGTTTGCACATTAACGGACGGGGCGATTAGTGGCACACTCACTGCAGTTGCAGGTGACACAATCATCGCGAACTCTCCTCAAGAATCGCCCATCAATATTGCCATAACACTGTTGTACCGAGAACGCACAACAGGCATAGCCCAACTTAGCGCAATCAGCTCTGGAGAGAGTTAGGTCTGAGTATCATGCAACACGTTGGTGTTATACCAATCGTAGTAAATAACTGATCATCCTAGCTTGTTAAAATGCTCGATAACGGCGTTAGATTTTTTGATTGTAGAATAACTACTTATCGAAACTACTTGTCAAAAAAAAGCTGCCTTGTTCTCAAGCCTTTTACCTACGCTATTTTTGAACACTTACTTACTGTGATTGGTATTAGCTTATATATCGACCAAGCCGGATATATATTTAGCAATTATTTTTGTGCGAAGCTGACAAGCTCACTGCAAAAGGCATCCGCTTCGGTCATAAACGGTGCATGCGAAGACTGGGTAAATATGTATTGCTCGGTATGAGGCAAGGCTGTGCCTAAGTCTTTCGCAACCTTGATTGGCACCAATCCATCTAATCGACCATACAAGCGTAGCATTGGTACTGAAATCTCAGGCAGTTGTTCACGCAGATCGACATCCGACAGCATCTTTAATCCTGCCAATAATGAGTCAGGGTTCGGCAACGGGCGAGACAGCACCGCTTGCTTGAGTTGTTTTACATCTTGCCTTGCTGAAGGGCTGCCCATGGCTTGCAATGCCATAAAGCGTTCGATGGTGGTTTGGAAATCTTCAACCAGTTGCTCGGTGAATGCGCTTAATACGTTGGGCTGAATGCCTCGCCATAACACGGGCTCTTTTGCAGCGGCGAATTTGGGAGAACTGGCGACAGTCACCAGCTTGCTCACGTAATCTGAGTGATGGAGAGCCATGTGCGTTGCGACCAAGCCTCCAAGTGACCAACCCACCCAAATCGCTTGCTTTGGTGCTTCGGCCAAAAGCTGCTGAGCAATCTCTTCAAGATCTTGAGCGTGGCAGTGCGCGCTGTGTCCATACCCTGGTAAATCGACAACATGCACTCGAAAATCAGCTTGTAATGCATTAACGGTTTGTTGCCATACCGCACCGTTCATTCCCCAGCCGTGAACCAGTACTAAATCAGGCCCTTGCCCAGAAACATGCCAATATAACGCGTCACTCATTCTCAATATTCCCTACTTTTTCCATCAGCGATAATCCGCGCTTTTCAGTATGGTGAGCAAAAGGAACACCATAACCCAAAAGCATCACGAGCTATGTTATCCGATTGGCTACAAAAACACACACCACGTCTGGTCACACCTCAATGCCACCTGTGCAAACTTGATAAACTGCCCAGTGATACACATCCTCGATGGTGCAATTCTTGTCTCAAACTCTTTCAGCCAGTACCACGCTGCCAACGATGTGGTTTAAAAACACTGCTCACAGTAGAGCAGTGCGGACAGTGCTTATCTCAACCTCCACCTTGGCATCGCCTCTACTGTGTCGGCGATTACACCTTCCCTACAGCAGGTTACATTCAGCAAATGAAGTACGCTGATAAGTTTTGGTTTGCACGTGATCTATCTAAGCTATTGGCATCACGTATCGAATATCCTGCTCCGCTGATCACCAGCGTGCCGCTGCATTGGCGTCGATATACTCATCGCGGCTTTAATCAAAGTAAGCTGCTAGCCGACTACACGGCTCAAGAGCTTGGCGTTGAAAGTGATGTGCTCTTTCGTCGAATTCGCTCAACGGCTTCCCAGCAGGGGCTGACTAAATCCGTACGATTACACAATCTAAAGAGCGCTTTTGCGCTGCGAAAACAAGACGTTCAAGGAACTATCCCCTCTCACGTCGCGATAATTGATGATGTTGTAACCACCGGCAGTACTGTGTATCAATTATGCCAATTACTACTTGAAGTGGACGTTAAAAGGATTGATATTTACTGCATCTGCCGCACTCCTGAGCCCTCTGGATAAAAGCTGTGAATCACTACTTGTACAGCAATCCAACAAAAAAGGGCTGAATTACAAATCTGACAGGAGTAGAATGGCGCTAATAACCTACAAATCTACTCAGGTATTCGTCGTGTCAAATATTACTATTACAGAAACAGCTCAAACTCACTTTGCCAATCTGCTGTCACAGCAGCCTGAAGGTACAAACATTCGTGTGTTCGTGGTAAACCCAGGCACACAAAACGCTGAGTGTGGTGTTTCTTACTGCCCAACAGATGCTATCGAAGCGTCTGACACAGAGCTTAAATTCGAAGCTTTCTCTGCATACGTAGATGAGCTAAGCCTACCGTTCCTAGATGAAGCTGAAATTGACTTCGTTACTGACAAAATGGGCTCTCAGCTAACGCTTAAAGCACCAAACGCTAAGATGCGTAAAGTCGCAGACGATGCACCACTTCTAGAACGTGTTGAATACGCAATTCAAACACAAGTTAACCCACAACTTGCTGGTCACGGCGGTCACGTTAGCTTGGTAGAAATCACTGAAGACGGCGCAGCTATTGTAGCATTCGGTGGTGGTTGTAACGGTTGTTCTATGGTTGATGTAACGCTAAAAGAAGGCATCGAGAAAGAACTTCTTCAACAGTTTGAAGGTGAACTGACTGCTGTTCGTGATGCAACTGAGCACGATCGTGGTGAGCACTCTTACTACTAATCACTGATTTAGTGTTAGTTGTTATTTGAAAGGTTGATGCGCAAGCATCAACCTTTTTTGTTATGTGGATAAGCAAGTTAGGACTATCGCGTTCTCTCTATACTCTTTTGCTATACAACCATATTTTCACCTCGTTACCATCTTGAGTAAGGTATTCAAGTGATCGTAATCGATTCCTGCTTCAATAATTTTCGGATATGAAAACTCGGATCTAGGAACTCAAGGTCATTTCCCCTATATTAGAATGACTTTATAAGAAAGAATTCCAATGAGCTAAGGAGCGAGCGCAATGACGAAAAGGACCAAGCCAGAGATTTTGGCTAAACAAACTGTCGCTCAATCAAGACTATTCTCTATCGAGTCTCTCGACTTACGCTTTTCAAACGGCGAAGAGCGCACTTACGAACGCATGAAGCCCAGCGGCCGCAACGCAGTGATGATGGTACCTATTACTGAGCAAGGCGATATTCTATTAGTACGTGAATATGCAGCGGGAACTGAACGCTACGAACTTGGCTTTCCAAAAGGGCTGATTGATCCAGGTGAGCAGCCAAACGAAGCCGCCGTTCGCGAACTCAAAGAAGAGATAGGCTTCGGTGCCAACAAGCTTACTCCGCTGAAGGAAGTGATCCTTGCACCCTCTTACTTCTCTAGCAAAATGACGCTGTTTATTGCAGAAGACCTCTACCCAGAAAAGCTAGAAGGTGATGAGCCAGAGCCTCTCGATATTGTGCGCTGGCCACTTGCTCAAGCCGAAGAACTGTTAACACATCTCGATTTCTGTGAGGCTCGGAGTATTACAGCCCTGCTTTTAAGCCTTCGTGTATTAAACAATAACTAGAACATTCAGGCTCGCTCTAAGAGTAAGAGAACATTTATGCCAATAACAAAAGATTTGTCTCACCTCCTACCCTCTGTCATTGAGATTGCTCGCTCTGCTGGTCAACTCATCTTAGAGATCTACGAGAAAAAGGATTACGAAGAGTTCATTAAGAGTGATGACACTCCAGTAACCAGTGCCGATCTTGCAGCACATAAGCTGATATTAAAAAAACTCAGTGAATTGACGCCTGATATTCCCGTATTATCCGAAGAAGACGCCGACATCAGCCTAGAGCAACGCTCTCAATGGGATCGCTACTGGTTAGTTGACCCACTGGACGGCACCCAGGAGTTCATCGCACGAAGTGGTGATTTCGCGACAATTATCGCCCTAATCGAGCATAACAAGCCAGTGATGGGCGTGGTATACGCACCCGTTTCAGGTGTGAGCTATTACGCTTACAGTGGCAAAGGCGCTTGGAAGATCCCAGACCTTAATGACAGCGTGAAAATCAAAACGCATCGTCACGAGCTGCCAAACCAGTCAATCGCCATGGCGATCAGCCGTCGCCAGGACATCAATCGCATCACTAGCCGTATGAGCTCAGCATGGAATTATGATTTGGTTCCTCTAGGCTCAGCAGCGCTTAAGGCCTGTTTAGTCGCAGAAGGCGCTGTGGATTGTTATCTGCGCCTTGGACCAACCGGAGAGTGGGATACCGCCGCAACGCAGTGCATTGTTGAAGAAGCTGGCGGACGTATCTTAAGTACTCAACTAGAACCGCTTTCGTACAATGAAAGAGAAACGCTAGAAAACCCGAACTTCATTGTACTCGGTGATGCAGATTTACCGTGGGTAGAAATTTTGCAAGGCAAAGACTAGGCGAGTTTGCTCCCTTTAACTGTCAGATATCCTCTAGATTCTCAGAACAAACAAAACGGGCACCTCAGTGAGGTGCCCGTTTTTTATATCTCGTAATTTAGTGACCCTTAGCCGTTTAGCTAAAAACGACCTTGATAAGTAAACTGGTACTTACCTTGGCTATCAGGATTACCCAACCATTTAAGCTGATTTTGCATCGTTGGCGGGAATTCAACACCCGGTTTAAACCACGCTGCAGATGTGTAGCGCTGGTTAGATGTTAGACTCGCTGAGAACTCACTGTCTACTTGAGTGCTCTTCTGAACGCCTTTGGCTGCAATTGTACTGTCTTCACAGGTTATGTCCGCAATCACAGGACCAAGGTCTAATGAACCAACAGGTGAATCGACTGCAGCACCAGACCAAGCCACAGTACCTTCACCAGACTGACACCAAGGTTGAGCATGAACCGCATGCTTGATCGTCAGCTCAACCTTTCCACCAATTGAAACCGGGACTGGAATGGCTGGAGCATATTTCATCACGTTAGCAGCGGGCATTGATGCGACTAAGTTTTCCGCATACGCACCACTCATGCTGTACCCAACACGCCCTTTTCCTGACAAGTTCATGTCGCTATTACGACCAAAACGAACCGCTAATTCAGCTTTGGCTTGGAAGAGTTTAGAGAACTGAAAGTCCCACTGTACTGAACCGTAATTAACACGCTGCCAGGCGATATTATTGGCGCTGCCCTGCCAAACCGTTCCTTCAACACCTTCAATATTCAAGCCACGCACAGCCGGTGCATGTTTGAGTACAAAAGAGGCCGGTAGATGCAGCAACAGACTAACCGAGAAAAAGACAATAAAGATGCCGCCAAAAAGTAAACCTAACTTCAAAGATAAACCGCGTTTCACATTAACCTCGTTTAAACTGTAGTCGGTTGACCTCAATAACCCCTGGGTTATCGGAGCGATCAATGTCCATAAACTCAACCTCCACACCCTGTTTTTCTTTCAGGTATGTTAGCCAGTCAACGAACTTATTAAAAGGCACAGGTTTTACCCACACTTGCAACATTTCGCCACGTGGTTGCACGCGTATTAGCTCGATATTAAAGCGACGCATAGAAGCTGGCACAGATTGGTTTAAAGGTTGGCTAGCAACAATCCCACCACTTCCTCGCAGCTCCACCACTTCGTTGGCTTTATTGGTTACCCAAGTCAGCAGTTGCTTCTCACTTTGAATACGGGTCTGCGCAAGTTCAGCTCGCTGACTGAGTGGCTGGATTAGCCCCCAATAAACGACACCGACCACCAATAGAATTGAGCAACCAATCACTAGTCGTTGCTCTCTTTGACTTATTGAAGTCCACCACGCTTGGAGTGGCTCAATCATATTTCTCATCACTGATCTCCTTACGCAGGTTATTGATGGGGTTTAAGAGTAAAGCTGCCAAATACGGCATCACCATTACGATTCAATGGCCCTTGCTCAACGGTAAACTTCTCTTCAAGTTTCACTCGCGCAGTCTCGAAATATTGGAAGTCAGTACTTTTCGCTTCCAATCTCACCTCTGAGCGGTTGCCGTCGTAGCGAATACTATTCACTTCGATGGCTTTCACTTGTCCTAAAGTTTCTGGCAGTAACGCTAGCCATCCAAGTAAGGAATCACCATCACCCGAGCCACCATACTTCTTAGCTTCGTCGTTCATCTGGCGCTTAAGGTAGCTGACCGTCGGAATACGTTGCTTGCCCGGAAGTACGCTTCTAAAAATACGTTCACTCTCCGTTCGGTACGCTTCGGCTTGTGCTTCGTACTGCTGAACCTTTAAGACTTGCTGAGTGACGATCACCGCCACCAGCAAACAAGCTGCGATCGCTACTTTTTGCCATACACGCCAGTACTTACTGAATGAAGATTTGGTTTTAAAGGTGCCAGCCAGTAAGTTTACGCCACTTGTAATGGCTTGTTGGCTCAGTAAAGACATCACCAGTTCCGCAGGTTTAGCTTGCCACTCAATGCCACTTTGCAGTTGAACGTCATCACTTGGCAGTGCGGTGTAGCTAAAAATCGTTGGTGATTGCTCTTCGTCATCTAAGGCAACCCAATCGCTTTGTAAGAACATCGCTAGCCACGCCTCATTGATCGACACTGCTTGATAGTTGCTTTGACGCAATAACCAATGTTGGTCGATCTGCAGCGCACTGATGCCCTGATCTTCTAAAGGCAACGCTAAGGTATCAGGCAATACTTTACGAAAGATAATGTTCGCTTCGCGGAAAGTATCCAGCGCCTGCTTAAGCCAATCACGTTCCACACCACACACTGTCGCGTGCGTTGCGTCTTTCTCTAAAATAGTCAGGTGTAAGTCTTCGATATCTTGTGCGACTTCGTCTTCTAATAAAAACGGCAGCATAGAATCGAACTGGCGAGCAGCACCTTTCGGGATCTCAACACGCTTAATTAAGCATTCATTTCCCGGCAATAAAGCGATACAGCTACGCTTTTCAGCGTAAGGCGTTAACTCATCCAGCTGCTCCCAGCTAGACAGTTCGCCACTTGCTATCACTTCTTGTTGGCTTGTCGACCAAACTAACCACTGCACAGGGCTTTGTGGTTCGCTACTCAGTCGAACGGTCAGAAACTCGCTCACTGATTCCTCCAAAACGACGGCGTACTACCGTCACTGTTTCTCGATTACTACTATAGAAAAGCGTCCGTATACGTACACGTGACTGCTCAACTAATACCTCTGCATCTAGCTCAAAATAGGCGCTATCTACAGTTAAATATGCTTTCGCTTTTTTGCTGACTTCGGCACTCACACCCACAATAGCAGGCTCAGCCATAAACGCATCCACCGTATCCCAACCATCGAATGGGCGTTTGTCTATCAGCTGTTTGGCATCCGATTCACTTAAGCCGGGGGCAAACATCGCTTCCAATAACGGCGCCTGCTTTTCCGTAAGAGTATTCACATTCAAACGGAAATCGTCGCTCGGCAGAGCACAAACAAAGGGGCGAACCTTATTCATCACCTCACCAGTGACTTGATAAACCGAGCGTAGCTCGGACTCATCGGCCATTAAGCCATTCGCTGCCAAATAAGATGGCTTCATCGCCTCATAAGTACTGTCTTCTACACCAGCTGAAGAGGTGGTTCGGGTATCACTATCAACAAATTCCCAGCTTGAATGTGCAATAACCTCGGCCTGATAAGGCTCAACATCTTGGTTTTCCAACAAGGTTTGCCAAACCGTAATTAAATAAGGTGTTTGGTTACTTGAAGTCGTCGCCACACCAGCCAACGCATTGAGATTAAAACATGCCTGAGCATCAACAATACGGCCTTTAACTTGACCATAATCCAACGGGTATACCTGTTCTTCTAACGCCCATGGTTGACTCAAGTTGACGGTATCACTGTCTTTGTAGCTTTGCCTAATGCCGTCTTGCACCAGCGCTTCGACACCAATGCTGTACCAGTAAGCCTGTTGGTAATTCAGTTGATTGCCCACGCGCTTAAATTGAGTAAACAGGCGTTCCGACATACTGCCTGCGATGGTTGCCATTATCGCCAGTAGCATCAGGATAATGATCAGCGCAACACCTCGCTGCTTGCGCCCCATGGCAGACCTTGTCAGTGCAAACTTATTAGTTCGATGAGTCATTATTCCCCTCATTACTACTTGAAGAGTCACTGTTTGAAGAATCATCGGCCTGATCTAGCGTGCCACCAGGGGTGAGATAAATACGCTCTATCTCACCATAATCTTTCAAGGTTAGCTTTAACCTTACCGCTTTCGGTAGCGATTTGTCGGCTTGCCACTCTTTCCCCCAGCGGCTTCCGTCATAAAACTCGAATTCCAAGCTTTCAACATCATCAAGCAAAGGCGTAATCACACCTTCTTGTCCTGCAGGAGTATCGGGGTAGCGCCACCACACACGCTCAAGCGTTTCTTCTTTAATGCGGTAACCCACTTTGGTGACTTCTCCGCGAGGAAACTGCTGCTGTGGGTTATGCCAGCCAAGGCGAGTAAACATGATGCCAACGCTGTCGGAATCCAGTAAATACTCTTTAATTAAGATCAGCTTAGATGATGCTTCTTCACCGTTGGTACGAAATTGTCGTACCGCCATCTGGCGAAAATCATTATCTAAAATGACTAAGCTACGTTGCAGTTGATTTAAACGAGCACTGCGCTCGATTGAAAGCTCGTTGCTGCGCTGAACCTGATTTACTACCTGATAAGCCGCCATGCTTAACGTGGCAAAGATAGCGATCGAGACCAAAACCTCAATTAAGGTAAAGCCTCTCCCTTTCGAAGATAGACCTTGTGTACGAGACACACGCTTATTGGCGGACATGCTCTTACTTAGCGACTTGCTCTGAGCTAACGACACGCTTTTACTTGACCACATAGCTGCGCACCGTGACCACTGGAGAAGCTTGTTTGCTGGTTGCCACACTCACATCAAACGCCTTTAATAAATCATCGCTAGTATCGATTGGCGTGACCTTCCAAAACCACTCTCTCTCGGCCAACTCTTGTGTGCCCTGCGCTTTTTTTAGCTTCTCAGGATGCAACATCACCAAAGCCATTTGATTATCAACGACCATAGCCGCGAAGGTTTTTTCTTCTAGATAACTGAGGGTATTGATGTGCTGAGTAACAGCACGAATCACGCTGATCGCCGCGGTCGCAAAGATAGCGAGCGCAACTAATACCTCAAGCAGCGTCATTCCTCGAGAACCAAGGGGCATACCACGAAAACGATAAGGAGAACGGTTATTCCTCTTCATCTTCTTCTCCCGGTTCTAGCAGTCGAATCACACCATTGTCCAATACTCGAATACGCCAACCATCTTGTATGGTGTCTCCGGTATTTGGATAAAACGACAATACAAATGGCGTCATTTCAGCACTCGACAAGATGTAGATCTGTGGTGGTTTCGGCTTCTTTTCCTCTTCAAGATCAGCAAACATATCTTCATCAAACAAGCTTCCTGGATTGAACAACCGATCATCGTCCTCCCATGCGCCACCACCTAAGGTCAGTGACAAGGCGAGTTCTTCCGGTAGTTCAGTTAAAGAGGGGATTTTTTCAAAATCGACTTCTTGCCAGCCTTCAGACTTAAGCGCCATCAGTACATAGGTCGATTTCTTTTCATCAATACGAACGCCAAAATCTAAGCCGCTCAAAATCGCCTCTTCATTGAGTAATTGAACTCGCTGATAAAAGCTTTGAGCGTATTTTTTTGCAACATCTTTGCTATTGGTAGGAATGGTCGCGATCACCGCGACCGCCGTTACTGACAGTAATACCAACACCAAGAGAATTTCAATCAAGGTGAAACCTGGCTGTGTTTGCTGAGTTTTCACCTTGTAGACTCCATCTGTTTACGTCCTACCATCAATAACGTTTCAAACGACAATAACGAATCAAACAATAAGCTGAAGCTTATTGGAAATCCTGCATGTTCCAGTTGCCGATATCCGCCGCAATACCTTCACCACCTTCTTGGCCATCAGCACCAAGAGTGAAAATATCAATAGTGCCGTTATCACCAGGGCTTAGGTATTGGTACTCGTTACCCCATGGGTCGTTTGGCAGACGCTTGATGTAGCCACCGTCGCGGTAGTTACGAGGCTCTGGGCTGCTTGGCTTAGAAACCAATGCATCAAGACCTTGATCCGTTGTTGGGTAAACGCTGTTATCCAGTTTGTACATATCTAGCGCGTTCTCTAGCGCCACAATATCAGTGATGGCTTTTTGTTGGTCAGCCTTCTCTTTGTTACCCAATAGGTTAGGTACAACAAAGCTCGCCAATACGCCAAGGATAACCACAACAACCATCACTTCTAATAGGGTAAAGCCTGATTGTTTCTTCATTCTGTTTTTCATTATTTTCTCCAAATTACAGACAGCGAGTTGAAGGTAATAATGTCCTTCTTCTCGTTAATCCAAAAACTAACGTCTTATGAGCAGTTGATTAACCACTCATCAAATTATTCATTTCAAGCATCGGCATCAGAGTCGCCATCACAATGAACAGCACTAAGCCTGCCATCAAAGCGATAAGTGCTGGCGTAAAGATACCTAACGCGATATTCACGGTCGATTCAAAGCTTTGATCCTGGTTATCCGCCGCTCTTGTCAGCATCTGTTCCAGCTGGCCACTCTGCTCACCACTGGCAATCATATGCAGCATCATCGGTGGGAAGAGTTTGGTTTGATCGAGCGCTTTACGCAGGCTTGCCCCTTCTCTAACACTGTCTGATGCCTGCAGTACTTGTTGCTTCACATGGTGATTCGACATCACATCCACCGCAACCTTCATCCCTTCAAGAATAGGAATCGCACTCGAGGTACAAATAGAGAGTGTTCGAGCAAAACGAGAGGTATTGATCCCTTTCGCGATCTTGCCGATCAGTGGAACGCTTAATAGCTTGCGATCCCAACTCATGCGAACACCCGGCTTTTTCAGAGCGGTCTTAATCAACACAATCACACCGATGATCAACAACAGTAATTGGATGCCCCAATTCTGGATAAATTCACTCGATGCCAATAAAAATTGTGTCGATTGAGGAAGTTCTTGGCCCATTTGGATAATCGGTTCAACGATCTTAGGTACCACGGTTGCCAGCAGGAACGAAACAATCGTCACCGCAAACACCACCAGCACCACAGGGTAGATCATCGCTTGCAGCAACTTAGAGCGCATCTTCTGACGGTTTTCTGCGTAATCAGCCAGTCGCTCCAATACCGCATCTAAGTGACCCGATTTCTCACCAGCCGCGACCATGGCTCTAAACAGTTCATCAAAGATATGTGGGTAATCAGCCAAGCTATCGGCTAGCGAATAACCTTCCGTTACCTTCGAACGAACCGCCAGTAACATGGTTCGAATACGTGGCTTTTCAGATTGCTCCGCCACGGCTTTCAAGCACTCTTCTAGCGGCATGCCTGATTGCACCAAGGTGGAAATTTGGCGAGTAATCAAAGCAAGGTCTGGCGTGCTGATACCACGCTTAAAGCTGGTCGAAGGCTGTGCACCTTTCGTCGTTTTAGCTTTAGCTTCGGTCATCTCAACCGGCATCAAGCCTTGTTCTTTTAAGCGCTGGCGAGCCTGACGAGCGTTATCCGCTTCAATCGAGCCCTTTTTGCTCTTACCCTTGGCATCCAGCGCTTTGTATTCAAATGCCGCCATACTAGACTTCCTTGGTCACACGCATCACTTCTTCTAAGGACGTTACCCCTTTCAGAACTTTGCTCAAGCCATCATCTCGAATACTTGGTGTTGTGCCACGAATTGCTTTCTCAATCGCCTGTTCGCCAGCCTCACTGTGAATCAGCTCTTGTACTGAGTCATCAATCATCAGCAGCTCATGAATACCAGTACGACCTCGATAACCCTTATGGCCACACTCTTCACAACCTTTGGCATGGTAAAGCGTCAGGCTTTCTTTCTTCTTCAACCCAAACAGTTTCTTCTGCTCTTTATCGGCTTCATAAGGTTCTTTACATTCGTTACATAAAGTACGAACCAGGCGCTGAGCCAAAACACCCAGCAGCGAAGAAGAGATCAAGAAGGGTTCGATGCCCATATCACGCAGACGCGTAATTGCACCGATTGCCGTATTGGTGTGAAGGGTCGACATCACTAAGTGACCGGTCAAAGAGGCTTGAACAGCGATCTCTGCGGTCTCTAAGTCACGTATCTCACCAATCATTACCACATCGGGATCTTGACGAAGAATCGCACGTAAACCACGCGCAAAGGTCATATCAACCTTAGGGTTCACTTGTGTTTGACCAATGCCATCGATATCGAATTCGATCGGGTCTTCAACGGTTAAAATGTTTCGTTCATTGCTGTTGAGTTCTTGCAGGCCTGCGTACAGGGTCGTCGATTTACCTGAACCTGTCGGGCCGGTCACCAAGATAATGCCGTGTGGGCGCTGAATCAGCTTACGGAAGTTTTCATGGTTTTCTGCTGTCATACCTAAACTGTGCAAGTCTAGACGAGTGGCGTTTTTGTCCAACAGACGCATTACCACACGCTCACCGTGCGAAGAAGGCATGGTTGAAACACGAACATCAACCGCTCGGCCACCAATACGCAAAGAAATACGACCATCTTGTGGCACGCGTTTTTCCGCAATATCCAATTTAGCCATAACCTTTACACGTGACACGAGCAGCGGAGCCAGTTTACGGCTCGGCGCCAACACATCACGCAGCACACCATCAATACGGAAACGGATCGACAGTGATTTCTCAAAGGTTTCGATATGAATATCCGAAGCACCCTCTTTGATCGCCTCACCCAGCATCGCATTGATTAACTTGATGATTGGTGCATCATCCTCTGATTCAAGTAAGTCTTCGTCTTGAGGCAGTTCTTCCGCTAGTGAGAAGAAGTCATCACTATCTGCACCAATGTCTTCCATGAGCTGACGAGCTTCTGACGAGTCACGCTGATAAGCATCGGTCAGTTTTTTATCAAACTCATCGAGAGTAATCGCTTGTGGCGTGAAACCATTTTTCACAACACGACTCACTTCAATGATCGCCGCCGATTTCAGTGGCTCAACATAATAAAGTATCGGTGCGCGCTCTGGATGTTGATACTCCAACACCATCTTATAGCGATTCGCAAAGCTAAACGGCAAGCGCTGATAAGTACGTGCCGCCCCTACCAATTCAGCCATTATTCTGTTTCCATCTGATCAATGAAGGCTTGAAGTTCAGCCGGGTAATTCATGCTTTCGCCAAATTTAGGCAGTACTGGAATATTATCGTCATCCATCAGCTTCAGGCCCTGCTCTGACTTATACAACTGCTCAGCACGAATAAAGTTGTATTTACGCTGAGTAATACCATCGGCCGTCATACCATCACGAATAATGGTCGGCTTGATGAATACCATTAGGTTCTTTTTCTCAACCTGAGTACTGGTTGATTTGAACAGGTGTCCTAGAACAGGGATATCGCCCAAGAACGGCACCTTAGATTCACTTTCCAGCGCTCGCTCGTCAATCAAGCCACCCAGCACCAGCATTTGACCGTCTTGAACAATCACTGACGTATTTAGCTGACGCTTAGCAAAACGAACATCTACTGCCCCGTTTGCGCCTAATACGTTCGATACTTCTTGTTCTATTTGCAGCTGAACTGAGTCACCTTCATTGATTTGTGGCACGACTTTTAGCTTGATACCCACTTCTTTACGTTCAACCGTTTGGAATGGGTTATCGTTACTTGAGCCTGCGGTCGAGCCAGTTAAAACAGGCACCTCTTCGCCCACAATGAACGACGCTTCGCCGTTATCCATCACGGTGATACTTGGAGAAGATAGGATATTTGAATTTGAATCGGTCGCTACTGCACTGATCAAGGCAGTCCAGTCACCCATCACTACGCTCATTGCCGCGCCATTAACGCCAGAAAGAGCAGAAGCTAACGTTGAGTAGTCACCGGATTCTGTGGTCGTTTCATTACGCAAAAAGGCGCCATTATCATCATAGACTGCGGTGGTCGTTTCAGTGTCTTTCGCTTCTTCTAAACCAACCATTACGCCACCGATTGACGCACCTGTGTTGCCATACTGAATCACAGCACCAGTATCAAGGTTACCCCATTGCACACCAAGGTTAATGCCATCACCCTCTGCCATCTCGACAATTAGGGCTTCAATCAATACTTGAGCACGACGAATATCCAACTGTGCGATCACATCTTGAAGCGCATTCATGATGTCCGGTTGTGCGGTAATCACCAACGAGTTGGTATCACTGTGAGCGGAGATCATCACTTGGTTACGTTGCGATGAGCTGCCTTTGGTTGAAGATTGCTTTTCTGATTGCAAGTTGTCCGACACGCCTTTCAGCACATCGACTAAATCTTCTGCTTTGGCGTATTTAAGGTAAATTACTTGGTTGTTGCCCTTGGTTGCCATTTCCACATCAAGCTGTTCAATCAACCTTCTTAAACGGCTACGTACCTTAGGGTCACCTGAGATAAGAATCGCATTGGTACGCTCATCGGCAACCAATTTAGGCTGTAGAAATGCAGGCGTATTCTTCGCATCAGTGGTTTTGCTTAACGCATCAACGATACGTACCATTTCTGCCGCAGAAGCATTCTTTAGCTCAACGACTTCAATCTCTTTATCACCCGCTTGGTCAACACGCTTGATGATTTCTGCTAAACGGTTCACTACCGCCGCACGACCGGTAATCAAGATGATATTGGCTGGGTCGTAGTGCACAACGTTACCCGCGCCAGCATTGTCGTTTAGTTGACGAAGCAGAGGAGAAAGTTCACGCACCGAGACATTACGAACCGTCACAACACGTGTCACCACGTTGTCGCCTTTGATCGTATCACTGTCTCCAACGACTGGAATTGCCGATGTTTTCGAATCCTTGGCCTTGATGATCTTAAGAACACCCGAGTCCATTTCGACAACCGCGTAGCCATACACTTCCAATACGTTTAGGAAGAAGCTGTAATATTGCTCTTCATTGAGTACGTCGTAGCTGCGTACATCGATTTTTCCGCGTACCGAAGGGTCAACGATGATCGTCTTCTCTAGGTTACGACCAACAATATTAATAAACTCTTGAATATCAGTGCCTTTAAAGCTGGCACTAAAATCACTCGCGATGGCTGCGGGTGTGCAGATTAAGCTTCCTGCCAATAACCATGCACTTTTCTTAAACCAATGCTTCACGTACTTCTCCTACACTTTCGTCCTTCGTTAGACGCAAAGTTTTAAAATTCAATAAACACTTCATGTTGTTGACCATCTCTCTCGACCACCAGATTTAGCTCTGTTAGTTCTGAGATGGAACGGAATATGTTGCCCATAGCAGCAGGGTCTGTCAGGTCTTGTCCATTTAACTGAGTGGCAATATCTCCGTTTTGGAGCCCAACAGAGTTAAAAAGTTCTGAATCTTTGCCAGGGCTCACACGATAACCGATCACTTTATCGTCACGCTTCACCTGAGACAGTCGAACATATTGGAAGATTTGTTGCGGATCTTTCATTATCTTCGCTTTAATTTCATCAAGCTTCTCTTCTGCTGAAGCCGGATTATTACCACGAACCGAAGAAGAGCTACGAGGTGGCGCAGGCGCTGATACAGCCAAACGCTTGTACTCAATACCTTCAAGCATCAAGGTTTCGTCTCGTCCTGAGTTATCAATGATAACGCGGTCGATTAATACCGCTTTTAACTTGGCTCGAGTGCCTTCAATCTCTTCATTAATTCCGTAGGTCGCTTGCGTGCCGCGATTGGCGATCACCGCTAAGCTCAGTTTTGGATTCGAGCTCGCGACTGCACCCACTAAAACGAGGTTTAATCGCGTCTTAGGCGCATCTTGGATAACTTGCTGTTCAACCACAGCGGGCGTGCTTGGGTTGTAAGCACCAAACATGTTGCTCTGCTGCAAAGAAGAGATATCAAGGGTCGATTGAGGTGCTGAAGACGATGAAGCCGTTGCTGTCCAAGGCGCGATAGTTTGCTCAGCAGGTTCGATAAACCATGCAAGCTGCCCTAAGATCCATGCGGAAGCTGCAATCAATACACAACAGGTCGCTAAGCTTAGTTTCTGCTGAAGTACAAATCCATTCTCTAATAAGCGGCTCAACATAGGAGAATTCCCTACGCGATTTTTGAGCTCTAAAAAGTTCACTTTCCTAGTCCCTTTTCATGACGACAAACGCTGCAAATCATTAAACTTTCAGCTTTTTTATTCATTCGTTCGATACCAAGCTTATTTAAGCAATAAGATCCTGAACTATATCATAGCAAATCGATAAATCGGCATAACATGGCTATTTTGTATTATGACTTGAAAAAAATGCCAACCGCCTCCACTTTAAGCTTCTACTTAATGTGATAAGCATCATCAAAAACATGTTGCGCACTGTTCGTTACAGTTAAACCGCATTCATTTCTCACTTAATAAGGCACAGCCCTATATGAAAACTGCTAATGAAGCTGTCAGACTCGATAAATGGTTGTGGGCAGCTCGTTTTTACAAAACCCGGTCTATTGCTCGCAACATGGTCGATGGTGGCAAAGTCCACTATAATGGTCAGCGCAGCAAGCCAAGTAAAATTGTCGAACTTGGGGCTGTGATTACACTGCGCCAAGGTAATGAAGAAAAGACGGTAACGATCGAGAAAATCTCAGCCCATCGTGGTGGAGCCCCGATCGCTCAAACCCTCTATGAAGAAACCACCGAAAGCTTGGCAAAAAGAGAAGAGTTTGCACAACAGCGCAAGCTAAATGCTCATAGCCCAGCACCAGAACGTCGCCCAGATAAAAAGCAACGTCGTGACATCATCAAGTTCAAGACTCAATAAGCTAGAAGGAATAGCCAAATGGCAGACCCAATGTCTACAAGTAATGTTTTAAATCGCTACCTATTTGAAGACCTATCAGTACGTGGTGAATTGGTACAAATCGATGAAGCGTACCAACAGATTATTTCTAGCAAGGAATACCCAGCGCCAGTTCAAAAGCTACTGGGTGAGCTATTGGTTTCAACGACGCTATTAACAGCGACCCTAAAGTTTGAAGGCTCTATTACCATGCAATTGCAAGGTGACGGCCCAGTATCTCTAGCAGTTATCAATGGCGATCACGATCAGAAGATCCGTGGTGTTGCTCGCTTTGAAGGCGATATCGCAGACGACGCAGGTCTACACGCCCTAATGGGTAAAGGTCATCTAGTGATCACTATCGATCCTAAGAAAGGTGAGCGTTACCAAGGTATCGTTGGTCTTGAAGGTGACACGCTTGCACAAGTGCTTGAAGGCTACTTCGCTAACTCTGAACAGCTTAAGACTCGTCTATGGCTGCGCACTGGCGAGCATGAAGGCAAAGCACACGCTGCAGGTATGTTGCTACAAGTAATGCCTGACGGCACCGGTACTCCAGACGACTTCGAGCACCTAGAGCAACTAACAGACACCGTGAAAAACGAAGAGCTATTCACTCTAGAAGCGAACGAACTGCTTTACCGTTTGTACAACCAAGAGAAAGTACAGCTATTCACACCACAACCGGTTGAGTTCTTCTGTGGCTGTTCACGCGATCGAAGTGCAGCAGCAATCATTACTGTTGCTCAAGAAGAGATCTACGACATCCTAAGCACCGAAGGAAGCGTTGGTCTACACTGCGATTACTGTGGCACAAACTACTCGTTCGACAAGAATGATGTTGATGCACTGTACGCAGAAGCAGCAGATAAAGGCAGCAATACGGTTCATTAATTTACGGCGTACCAAAAACACGTAATTTACCCCAAAAAGGTCAGCCCTCAGCTGGCCTTTTTTGTGATCAAAATAGCGCAAACTCCGTAACATCTCGTAATAAAATCACCGCTTAATTTTAATCAATTAATAATGTTCTCGCCCCTAGCGCAAAGGTTTGCGTACAGGATAGACTAGTTGGGCCAATATGTGACGAGGCGCTTAAAACCCCAAGGTTAATATGGATATTTTTTGAGCTGTATCCCTGTTTCCCCCGAGCCTCGTTGCTAGCATGGTGAGCAGATAACAATAAAAAATTATTACAAAATCCCTACAAAATATCCTACAAGGAGCACCTATGACCGTTATGGAACATACTAAGGCTGCACAAATTGATCTAACTAAGCACGGACTGACTGGCGTTACCGAAGTTCTTCGTAATCCTAGCTACGAGCAGTTATTCGTTGAAGAAACACTGCCGGGTCTAGAAGGCTACGAAAAAGGCGTAGTAACGGAACTAGGCTCCGTTGCGGTTGATACTGGTATCTTTACTGGCCGCTCACCAAAAGATAAGTACATTGTTAAAGATGACACAACACGCGATACCATGTGGTGGTCAGATCAAGGCAAAAATGACAACAAACCGATTACCACTGAAGTATGGGACGAGCTGAAAGAGCTTGTAACAACTCAGCTATCTGGCAAGCGTCTGTTTGTCATCGACGGTTATTGTGGTGCTAACCCAGATACGCGTTTAAGTGTGCGTATTATCACTGAAGTAGCGTGGCAAGCGCACTTCGTTAAGAACATGTTCATTCGTCCAACCGACGAAGAACTAGCAACGTTCGAACCTGATTTCGTGGTAATGAACGGTGCTAAAACAACCAACCCTAACTGGGAGAAACAAGGTCTAAACTCTGAGAACTTTGTCGCTTTCAACCTGACTGAACGTGTTCAGATCATTGGCGGTACCTGGTACGGCGGTGAGATGAAAAAAGGTATGTTCGCAATGATGAACTACCTACTACCTCTACAAGGTATTGCTTCAATGCACTGTAGTGCAAACGTTGGCGAGAAAGGCGATGTAGCCATCTTCTTCGGTCTATCTGGTACAGGTAAAACTACGCTTTCAACCGATCCTAAGCGTGAGCTAATCGGTGATGATGAGCACGGTTGGGATGACGATGGTATCTTCAACTTTGAAGGTGGTTGTTACGCGAAGACAATTCGTCTATCTAAAGAAGCTGAACCTGAAATCTACAACGCAATCCGTCGTGATGCACTACTAGAGAACGTAACGGTTCGTGGCGATGGTTCTATCGATTTTGATGACGGTTCAAAAACTGAGAACACTCGTGTTTCTTACCCGATTCACCACATCGATAACATCGTTAAACCAGTATCAAAAGCCGGTCACGCTCAAAAGGTTATCTTCCTGACTGCTGATGCATTCGGTGTACTGCCACCCGTTTCTAAACTGACTCCAGAGCAAACGAAGTACCACTTCCTATCTGGCTTCACTGCGAAACTAGCAGGTACTGAGCGTGGTATTACTGAGCCAACGCCAACGTTCTCTGCTGCATTTGGTGCGGCATTCTTAACTCTCCACCCAACTCAGTACGCTGAAGTGCTTGTGAAGCGTATGGAAGCAGCTGGCGCTGAAGCTTACCTAGTGAACACAGGTTGGAACGGTACTGGTAAACGTATCTCTATCCAAGATACGCGAGGCATCATCGACGCTATCCTAGATGGCTCAATCGACAACGCTGAAACTAAGGTTATCCCTATGTTTAACCTAGAAGTGCCACTAGCGCTGCACGATGTTGACCCAGCGATCCTTGACCCACGCGATACGTACACTGACCCTCTACAATGGGAAAGCAAAGCGAAAGATCTAGCCGAGCGCTTCATCAACAACTTTGATAAGTACACAGACAACGCTGAAGGTAAGTCACTGGTTGCAGCTGGTCCTCAACTGGACTAATCCAACCATCTGCTCGGGCTTAGCCAAAAGCAAACGCCCAATTTAAAATGATATTTTTGTAGCAAGCCCCTCTTTTGAGGGGCTTTTTTGTTGATGCTTGACCCTTTTTGTTCCACTCTGTTTTAAGACTATTGAAATTTAAGGCTTTCAGGGAATGAAAAAGGTATTCATGGTGTTCGGCATTGTGTTGGCTATCGCCGTTGCAACTATCGCAGCGCTGCTATTAAGCCTGCAGACCCAATACCGTGCGGATGTTGCCAACTTTTTTATCAAACATACGATTGAACAACCTGTATTCATTGAAGATGTTGAGTATCAGGCGCCTTATCACATCACCTTAATGGGCATTACCCAAAGCCAACCAGAAAAGCAAACACCTCTGTATATCGACAAGATCGATCTTTGGTTCAGCCCCAGCTCGATGACAGAGGCCAAACTGGTCTTTGAATCTGTTTTGATCAGCGGCCTACAATTAGAGGCAGACGATCTAAAAACACTGACTTCTTTATTTACCCAACCAAACATCAAGCTCCACCAGCTGGCCATCAACAATCTCGACTTTTCGACGCCAGAGTTTAATGCGCGAGGCATCGACCTACAGATCTCCGCCCCAACGTGGAACAACGATAACTCGCTGCTACCTTATGGAAAAACCCAACTCTCTGCCTCACAACTGTATTGGCAAGGTGAGGCATTCGATAATCTGTTGATTGATCTAGACCTCAAGCCGAGTGACAGCACCCTTTATGGTGCTTCGTTTGACTGGCGTGGCGCCAAGATTTCTGGGCAAGCTGAACAATATCAACAAGATTGGTCGTTGGTGAATGTGACCGTCGATGGCTTACGACTCAATCAGAAACAGACCCAAAACCTACTAAGCAAAGAGTGGGATGTTGCAGGCATTAAGATTAATCACATCAATAGCTTAGATATTCTGCGTAGCGACGTAGAGTGGCAAGATGGCCACCTCGCTGCCTTTGATGCCTCATTAGAAAATATCCAACTGCCTTTTGAAATCTGGAAACAACAGAAAGCCATTTTTTCTCTACAGGCAGAAGGAGTGACCATTGATGATGACATGTTCATCGAGCCAAGCCTCAAGCTCAACCTAGAAGCAAACCGGATTCTGATTGAGGATTTCTATACTCAATTCCTGCAGGGCACTGTTCAGCTCAATGGCGAAGTCGCCCCTAGCAGCATTCAATTGGCGCAGCTCGACCTGCAAGGCATCAAGTGGATTACCGAAAACCAAGATAGCCCTCTACCGGCCGCTCGCCTATTGCCTTGGCTCACACAGCTCCAGAACGTCGAGATTAACCGACTTAATATAGAACGCAGCCAACTTATCCAACTAGCACAAACGCCTTACTGGCAGGTCTCTGGATTACATGTCGAGGGGCATCAAGTTCAACTGCTGCAAGATAGAAAACTGGGCTTGTGGCAAGGGAAGCTGATGGCGAGCGCCAATGATGCCAGCTACCAAAATATTCTCAGCGCACAGCCTGTGGTTGAGATGAATAGCGAACAAGGAAAATGGACGCTGACTCGTCTGTTTGCACCACTCAGGAATGGCTACATTGAAGCCAATGCAACGCTCGATTTTAACCAAATCAGCAAGCCATGGAGCTTAGATATTTCTGCCGATGGGTTACCCATTGCGCCTATGCTGCAGCGACTTGAATTACCACTCGATGCAACCGGCTATGGCGAGTTTGAACTTCAAGCCGCAGGTTTATATGGCGACTCACTGATGCTCGGTTACTCAACCACAGGGCAACTCACTGGCAGCGTTCGCCAGGGTGTGATGACCTTTAATGACAAGCTTTCTGAAACATCGACTGATAACGTGTTTGAAATTCCAGAGCTTAATGCGCATTTTGACCGTGGGCGCTTCACTCTCGAACCGATGCACATTATTGGTACGTCAGCAGCAGAGCAAGGCGAACAAAGGGTTCAAACGCTCAATGGCGAGGCTTCTGGAGAACTCGACTTGCTTAAAGCCGAGCAACACACCCTCTCGGTTACCCTATCGGACCCATGTCATCAAATCTCAGGAAAGCTCGACCAAGCGAAATATTCGGAGATTAATAACTGCCAACAAAAAAGCGCCACTCCACAGGAGTAGGCGCCTTGTATCTGTTAGTCAGTGTCAGCTATACGCTTACGTTAGTGTCTGTTGATAATCGCTTTTTGTAGTCAGGGATCAGCATATAAGTGCCCGTGAATTCAACCGCTTCAACATCGCCACTATGAATAGTCACGTGGATAATGATACGAGCCTTTCGACCTGAAGCGAGACGATCTAAATCACCACTGATTCCATCCAATGAAGTAGCAGCAACTGGGTTTTGCTCAACCGGGTGACGATAACGAATATTACTGTCAGCCAGAACGATATCACCAGTAAGTCCACGCTCTTTCATCAACAACCAAGTCATTCCCCAGCCTGTTAATGTCGCTAAGGTGAAAGCTGAGCCTGCAAACATGGTGTTGTGAGGATTAAGGTTTGGGTTCAACTGAGCACTACATTCAAACTGATAACCCGTGTATTGGTTAATTTTGATACCCATCTTGTCACTGATCGGAATTTGATTTTCCCAGCGCTGTTGTAGCTCATTACACCATTCAGGCTTACGCAGTACATCAGCCATCGGATCAAGGTGCTTCACCATCTGCTGATGACGAACTGGACCACGCTGGTCATTAATTTCACCACGACGCTCAAATTCGTTTTTCTCATAGAATGAGATCGCATCTTCACGTGCATTACACACCAAGCGCTTAGCACCCTCTTGGCGAGCCAGTGACTCTAACGCCACTAAAATCAATGAGCCCATGCCTTTACTTCGACGAGAGTTCTTTACCGCCATATAACGGATCTGACCTTCGAGGTCTGGAGTGATGTAAAGGCGGCCAATCGCCATCGGACGGCCACGACCATCGACAATCATGCGATGGTGACTCATGGCATCATATTCATCACGCTCGGAACCTACCGGCATTCGCCAAGGTTCACGCAGCATCTGCCAACGAAAATGGTAATACTTGTTCAGTTGATTTTCGGTGGTCGGTGTTATCAGTTTAAACATGCTTATCCTTTTAAGTTTAAACCTGCAGCCAGAATGTTACTGGGCCATCATTAACCAATGACACTTTCATGTCGGCTGCAAATCGGCCACGTTCCGTTGGCAATACTGATTCACATTGGTTAGAGAAATAATCGTAAAGACGCTCCGCATCTTCAGGGTTTGCTCCACGAGAAAAGCCCGCTCGAGTTCCCTTTTTTGTATCGGCTGGCAGTGTGAATTGAGAAACCACCAACACTTTACCTTCAACCTGTTTTACGTTGAGGTTCATTTTTCCGTCTTCATCTTCAAAGACACGATAAGTTGTTACTCGTTCCATCAAACGTTTGGCTTTGGCTTCGTCATCACCTTTTTCTACGCCTAATAGAACCAATAAGCCTTGTTCAATCTCACCAACTACTTCGCCATCAACTCGAACGGCAGCTTCACTTACTCTCTGGATCAGTGCTATCACTGTTGTTTCCTTGCTCTGTGATTTTGTCTTTATCCGACGAGTGTACCATTTCTTGAGAGTCACTCCACTGTTCCTGCTCGCCCAACGCGGCCGTCACCTCAGCACCCACCAACACAATCAACCAGCACAAATACACCCAGACAAAAAGAATGGGAATCGCCGCTAATGCGCCATAAATCAACTGGTAAGAGGGGAATTGAGTAATGTAAGCCGCGAAGCCTTTCTTACTGAGTTCGAACAACAGAGCCGCAACCAGAGAGCCCGCTGCCGCATGAGAAAAGTGTATCTTTTTGTTGGGAACCAGCAGATACAGACCGAAAAACGCAAAGAATGAGGTAATCAAAGGGAGCTTGCGAATCACGGTATTAAAGGCACTCGACACGACTTCGTTTTGTAACAAGTTCAATGATGTCACATACGACGTTGCAGCAATGCTCGCCCCAATCAAGATCGGCCCAAGTGTTAGCACCATCCAGTACATTGAGAACGACAATACCGCACGTCGCTTCTCATTAACACGCCAGATGTAGTTTAGGTTCTTATCGATATTCGAGATCAACATCAGTGCCGCAATGAACAAGAACACACTACCGACCGCCGTCATCTTACCCGTGTTGGCAACAAACTCGAGTAGAGCACCATGCACCGCATCTCCAGATGCTGGAACAAAGTTGGTAATAACGAAGTTTTGAATCACTAGGCCAACATCAGCAAAGACTGAAAATGACGATAAGATAGAGAGCAAAACCGTCAACATAGGTACGATCGAGAGCAAAGTAATGTACGCCAAGTAGCCCGCATTCACGTTGACTCTATCGTGCGTCATTCGCGCCAAAAGATAGCGAGAAAACTGAATACTGAGTGTGGCGACCTTTTTTATCTTCAACTTGTAACTCCCTTGTAACTCGTTCATAGTCCTAATTAATATTCCGTTACTTAACTATAGGAAACTAGGATGCCTTATTTAATAGTTATAGTCCTCTCTATTTTTACTCTTACTGGATGCCAATCAGCTTATTACTCCGCAATGGAGCAAGTGGGCTATCACAAGCGTGACATTATGGTTGATAGAGTGGAAGACGCTAAAGAGTCACAGCAGGATGCTCAGGAAGAGTTTACCAGCGCACTTGAAGCACTCAGCAGCCTGACTAACTTCAGTGGCGGCGACCTTGAAGACATGTACAACCAAATCAATGATAAATACCAAGACAGCGAGAAAGCCGCGCAAAATGTCAGTGACCGCATTGCTGCGATTGAAGATGTGTCGGATGCGCTGTTTGAAGAGTGGCAGAGTGAGTTAGATCTCTACACCAGTGATTCACTGCGCCGTTCGAGCGAGCAAAAGCTTCGTGAAACTAAATTGTCTTACCAAACGATGCTGTCAGCAATGAAGCGCGCCGAGAAGAAAATGGACCCTGTGCTCAATACCCTTCGCGACAACACGCTTTACTTGAAGCACAACCTCAATGCGAGCGCTGTCGGCTCGCTGCAAGGTGAGTTTATGAGCTTAGAAAAAGACATCGCCTATGCAATAGAGCAGATGAATGCGGCAATAGCAGAGTCGGATAAATTCCTAGCTCAACTCAATCAGAAGTAGTGCCATTAGAAGCGAATTAAGATAAACCCGTATGAACCCAATCATTGTTACTGGCGGCCCAGGGGCTGGTAAAACCACACTAATTAATGCCTTGGGTGACATGGGTTACCCGATATTCGCTGAGTCCTCTCGCCAGTTAATCGAACAGCAGAGTCAACTTGAGAACGGTATCTTACCTTGGTTAGACCTTCCAGGCTTTGCTCGCCTATGTTTAACCGTCATGAGCGAACACAAAGACCAAGCCAGTCAGCATCCTGTTGCCTTTCTCGATCGCGCCATTCCAGATATCTGTGGCTACTTGGCTCAGGCGAAACTAGAGATAAACACAACCTACCGAGAAGCGAGCCAAGGTTATCACCCCCAAGTGTTGTTCTGTCGCCCTGAGGCTTCAATTTATGTACAAGATGATGTGAGACCTTATCCGTTTGAGGAGGCGTTAGAGATTCACCACGCGTTAGAAAGAGTCTACCAAGAACTTGGTTATGAGGTGGTTGAAGTGCCGTTTATGCCAGTCGAAGAACGGCTTCAATTCGTTGAGCGTTACTTAGGTATCAAAAGCTAGATCCCCAACTCGGTCGTTCCTCCCTCTTGAGGATGACGAAATCTCGTTTAACCGTATCTAAACAAACTAAAAAACAAAAGCCCCGAGCAGCTAGGCTACTCGGGGCTTTCTTACTTATTCTAAAACGTATTGCTTGTTAGCTAGAAGCTAGTCAGCTGGCAATTAAGCCTTAGCTGGACGTGCTGCACGCTTACGTTCGTTTTCAGTAAGAAGTTTCTTACGGATACGAATGCTTACAGGCGTTACTTCTACTAGTTCGTCTTCGTCGATGAACTCAAGAGCTTGCTCTAGAGTGTGACGGATAGGTGGCGAAAGAACCTGTGCTTCATCAGTACCTGATGCACGAACGTTCGTTAGCTGCTTACCTTTCAGACAGTTTACTGTTAGGTCGTTTGAACGGTTATGAATACCGATGATTTGACCTTCGTATACTTCATCTGCGTGCTCAGCAAATAGACGACCACGTTCTTGTAGGTTGAATAGTGCGTAAGTCAGTGCTTTACCAGTCGCGTTCGAGATTAGAACACCGTTGTTACGTTGACCGATTACGCCGCCTTTGTGAGGACCGTAGTGATCAAATGAGTGGTAAAGAAGACCAGAACCAGACGTTAGCGTTAGGAACTCAGTTTGGAAACCGATAAGACCACGAGAAGGCATCATGAAGTCCATGCGAACACGGCCTTTGCCATCTGGAGACATATCAGTTAGCTCACCTTTACGTAGACCGATGTTTTCCATGATGCCACCTTGGTGCTCTTCAAGCACGTCGATAGTCACAGTTTCAAACGGTTCAGTTAGGTTGCCATCTTCGTCTTTCTTGATGATAACTTCTGGACGAGATACAGCTAGCTCGAAACCTTCACGACGCATGTTTTCGATCAGGATAGATAGGTGAAGTTCACCACGACCTGAAACACGGAAACGATCTGGGTTATCAGTTTCTTCAACACGTAGTGCAACGTTGTGTACTAGTTCTTTCTCTAGACGCTCAAGGATGTTACGTGAAGTAACGAACTTACCTTCTTTACCCGCGAACGGAGAAGTGTTTACTTGGAACGTCATTGTTACTGTTGGTTCATCAACAGAAAGCGGAGTCATTGCTTCAACATTGTTTACGTCACAGATAGTGTCTGAAATTTTCAGCTCACCAAGACCAGTGATTGCAATGATGTCGCCAGCGTTAGCTTGCTCAACTTCGTGACGGTCAAGACCTAGGTAACCAAGAACTGTACCTACTTTACCGTTACGTTTTTTGCCTTCTGCATTGACGATAGTTACTTGTTGGTTTGGTTTAACAGAACCACGAGTAACACGAGCAACACCGATAACACCTACGTAAGAGCTGTAATCAAGTTGCGAAATTTGCATTTGTAGTGGACCGTCAAGGTCAACTGCAGGCGCGTCTACTGTATCAACAACAGCTTGGAACAATGGTTCCATGTTCTCGCCAGTTTCGCCTTCAGTCATTGTTGCCCAGCCGTTTAGAGCTGAAGCGTAAACAACTGTGAAGTCTAGTTGCTCATCAGTAGCACCTAGGTTGTCGAAAAGGTCGAATACTTGATCCATAACCCAATCAGGACGAGCGCCTGGGCGGTCAATCTTGTTGATTACAACGATTGGCTTAAGACCGTGTGCGAATGCTTTTTGCGTTACGAAACGAGTTTGAGGCATTGGGCCATCAACTGCGTCAACGATAAGCAGAACAGAGTCAACCATAGACATGATACGCTCAACTTCACCACCGAAGTCCGCGTGTCCCGGAGTATCTACGATGTTGATGCGGTAATCATTCCAGTTGATTGCTGTGTTCTTAGCAAGAATGGTAATGCCACGCTCTTTTTCGATGTCATTCGAATCCATGACACGCTCTTCAGCTTCACCACGAGACTCAAGAGTGCCTGACTGTTGTAGCAGTTTATCAACCAAAGTCGTTTTACCGTGGTCAACGTGCGCGATGATCGCGATATTTCTTAACTTATCAATCTGTGGAGTAGACATGGATTCTCGATTCACTCATAAAAGTAGCCGTCACTTATCTCAAAAGTTTGGATAATAACCGCTAGCTTGATTTAAAAAACGGTCAATAATATACCAGATTCTAGACAAAAACCCAGAAATATGTGATCTGAACCGGGGCTTTTTTCTTTATTAGCGATTCATATCCGCTTAACTTTGATTCAGTACAGTGTTGAACAGCCCAATTCGTAGGACTCTAAAAAAGTATCACCTGCGAGTGGCGAACCAAATCTCCCGCAAAATAACAAAAGTGGATTGACAACTTAGGCAATTCATTGCTGAATGGTGCTCGCTTATGTCTCATATTGGTGCACAGACAAACAATTGCACCAATAAGGTGCGCCCAGAGATCATTTTGGTGCAAAAACCAAATTAAGCAAAACCGAAAAACAAGTAAATCATTGAAATTAATGGAATAATTTTTTTGGCACGTTTTTGGCTATAGATAAATCAGCATCGATTAATGCACTTATAGACATTAATCAATGCTAGTTTCAACCGAATCGAGCTAATACCGAATTAATAACACTGGAGGTTATCCAAGATGTCAGTAGAAAATGTACTATCCCTGATCCAAGAGAACGAAGTTAAATTTATCGACTTACGTTTTACTGATACAAAAGGTAAAGAGCAGCATATCTCTATTCCTTCTCACCAAGTTGATGCAGACTTCTTCGAAGAAGGCAAAATGTTTGACGGCTCTTCAGTAGCTGGTTGGAAAGGCATTAACGAATCTGACATGGTAATGATGCCAGACGCAGCATCTGCTGTACTGGACCCATTCACAGAAGACGCAACACTAAACATCCGTTGTGACATCCTTGAGCCTGCAACAATGCAAGGCTACGACCGTGACCCACGCTCTATCGCTAAACGTTCTGAAGAGTACCTACGTTCTACAGGTATCGCAGACACAGTTCTAGTTGGTCCAGAGCCAGAATTCTTCCTATTTGACGACGTTAAGTTCTCAAACGACATGTCTGGTTCTTTCTTCAAGATCGATGACGTAGAAGCAGCTTGGAACACAGGTTCTGACTTCGAAGGCGGTAACAAAGGTCACCGTCCTGGCGTTAAAGGCGGTTACTTCCCAGTAGCTCCAGTAGATTCATCTCAAGACATCCGTTCAGCAATGTGTCTAGTAATGGAAGAGATGGGCCTAGTTGTTGAAGCTCACCACCATGAAGTAGCAACTGCGGGTCAAAACGAAATCGCTACTCGCTTCAACACGCTAACAGCGAAAGCTGATGAAACTCAAATCTACAAGTACGTTGTACACAACGTTGCTCACGCATTTGGTAAAACAGCGACATTCATGCCTAAGCCACTAGTTGGTGACAACGGTTCTGGTATGCACGTTCACCAATCTCTAGCAAAAGACGGCGTTAACCTGTTTGCTGGTGATAAGTACGGCGGCCTATCTGAAATGGCTCTTTACTACATCGGTGGTGTAATCAAGCACGCTCGTGCAATCAACGCGTTTGCTAACCCATCAACTAACTCGTACAAGCGTCTTGTACCTGGTTTCGAAGCACCTGTAATGCTTGCTTACTCAGCACGTAACCGTTCTGCTTCTATCCGTATCCCAGTAGTACCAAGCCCTAAAGCACGTCGTATCGAGCTACGTTTTGGTGACCCAGCAGCTAACCCATACCTATGCTACTCAGCAATGCTTATGGCTGGCCTTGACGGCATCAAGAACAAGATTCACCCAGGCGAAGCTATGGATAAAGATCTATACGACCTTCCTGCAGAAGAAGCAGCTGAAATCCCAACAGTTGCAGAATCTCTACAAGAAGCTCTAGCAGCGCTTAGCGAAGACCGTGAGTTCCTAACAGCTGGCGGCGTATTCTCTGACGATTTCATCGATTCTTACATCACTCTGAAATCTGACGACGTACAACGCGTGAACATGGCTACACACCCACTTGAGTTTGAACTGTACTACTCAGTTTAATCTCCTGTAGAGATAAGCCATTTCTTACTGCAACCTTGTAAGAATCGCTGACTAAATATTAGGCTCGCCTCGCAGGCGGGCCTTTTTTATATTCTCCCTCCCCCCGCTTCCTCGTACCATACCTTAAACAAAAGCCCTCAGAGGCTGTCGCGCTAAATACAATAAAACCAACGCCAAACGTGAAATCACCTAGCGGTGAAAAGAGGCTAAAGATATGAAAAACATACTGTTCCTAATCGGGTTAACAGTCGCGCTCTCGTGCTCTGCTCAAACGGTGTATACCTGGATAGATGAAGATGGCGTGCTCCACTTTAGTGATAACCCTAGCGCTCAAGATGCCGAGGCTCTTCGCCTGCCAGATGTGCAAGCTTCAGCACCCGCCCCTAAATTTGAGGCCTCAACTCCGGTTGACGCTGCTGCTTCCTCTACAACTAAAACGGCAACGCCAGCCAAAACTCAGGCAGAAACCGAAACCACAAAGCGCGAGGTTCCTACTCAATTAGCCCTCACCATGTTGACTCCAGTTCATGATCAAACCATTCGTAGTAATCGCGGCTTAATCCCGATTCAGATAGAACTCAACCGAAAGCTTGGTATAGGTGAGCAATTACAATTGATGCTCGATGGCCGTCGATATGGCGCCCCACAGACCCAACCTATTTGGGAATTAAAAGGTATCGATCGAGGTACTCACACCATTGCAATTCAAGCACATAGAAGCGGCAAGCTTATTGCATCTACTAGTCCAGTCACCGTGTATTTACATCGAGCGACGCTCAAGTAGGCCAATGTGTTAAAAGAGGCCAAATAACCTCTACTTTTCACCTAATCGAAGCAGCTTTCAGCGACTCTAATGAATTATCTTTAGCTTCTGGTTGATATGCGCCATACTTGAACTTAGCTACGCACCAATTTGGTGCAGTGAGAAAAACACCAGTTCAAGGACGAAATAGTGAATCGATCAGCCAAAAGCGACAGCATAGATACACACCATCTTTCCAGCGCCATTCTCGACAATATGGTGACTTCGACATTAATGCTCGATGAGCAATTGTATGTCCGATACGCAAATCCGGCGGCTGAGCAGCTCTTTTCACAGAGCGCACGACGCATCGTTGATCATCCACTGAGCCAACTTATCCAACACGCTTCACTTGATTTGGCGCTTCTGACGCAACCGCTACAAAGTGGCCAGAGCATTACCGACAGTGACGTTACCTTCGTTGTTGATAACCGCCCACTGATGCTTGAAGTCACGGTTAGCCCAATATCTTGGCAGCGAGAGACGCTGTTATTGGTTGAGATGCGCAAGATAGACCAGCAAAGACGCCTTAGCCAAGAGCTCAACCAACATGCACAACAACAAGCGGCTAAGTTGCTGGTACGCGGGTTAGCACATGAGATCAAAAATCCACTCGGTGGCTTAAGAGGTGCGGCGCAGTTACTTGGGAAAATGCTTCCTGATCAGTCTCTTAATGAATATACGCAGATCATTATTGAGCAAGCCGACCGCTTAAGAGCATTAGTCGACCGTCTGCTTGGCCCACAGAAGCCGGGGACTAAATCAGAAGAGAACCTTCACCAGATACTTGAGAAAGTCAGGCAGCTCGTAGAGCTCGAATCGGGTTCAACGCTCGCCATCGAAAGGGATTACGACCCGAGCCTACCGGACATCTTGATGGATTCGGCACAGGTTGAACAAGCGATGCTCAATATCGTGAGCAATGCAGCGCAGATTCTAAAGACTCAAGATTCTGGCAAAATCACCATTCGCACCAGAACGGTGCATCAAGCAAATATTCACGGGCAGCGACACAAACTCGCAGCTCGTATTGAGATCAGCGATAACGGTCCGGGCATCCCCGATGATTTAAAAGACACGCTGTTTTACCCAATGGTCAGCGGACGAGAAGGTGGAACAGGGCTGGGGCTATCGATTTCTCAAAACCTGATCGATCAACACAATGGGAAAATTGATGTTGAAAGCTGGCCAGGCAACACCACATTCACGATTTATCTACCGATTTAGGTCATAAGAACCTCGCTATTGGACAGCGAGATGAAAGGCTTAGCTCGGTAACACAAAGATTAAGACATCATAAAAACAACAATGATTATCACAATAGATTTGGCTGCAAAGGAATTGAATTATGAGTAAGGGATACGTTTGGGTCGTCGATGACGACAGCTCTATCCGCTGGGTAGTAGAGAAAACACTTTCATCTGCGGATATTAAGTGTGAAACATTTGCTGATGCTGAGAGCGTGTTGCTTGCGCTTGAGCGCGAGACACCGGACGTATTGGTGTCTGACATTCGCATGCCCGGCATTGACGGGATTGAGCTGTTGCATCAGGTTCATCAACGCTCTCCCGACCTGCCCGTGATCATTATGACCGCGCACTCAGACCTTGATGCGGCGGTGAATGCTTATCAAAAAGGCGCCTTTGAATATCTTCCAAAGCCGTTCGATATTGATGAAACACTGACTCTAGTCGAACGAGCGATCGCGCACAGCCAAGAGCAGAAACGCGAACAAGCCAGTGAGGTCGCTGAAGACACCAACGCGCCAGAAATCATCGGTGAAGCACCGGCAATGCAGGAGGTTTTCCGAGCGATTGGCCGTTTGTCTCGCTCATCCATATCCGTGCTGATCAATGGTGAATCGGGTACCGGTAAAGAATTGGTCGCTCACGCTCTGCATCGTCACAGCCCAAGAGCTAAGAAGCCCTTCATTGCCTTGAACATGGCAGCAATCCCCAAAGATCTGATCGAGTCTGAACTGTTTGGCCACGAAAAAGGTGCCTTTACCGGTGCTAACAGCGTTCGCCAAGGACGCTTTGAACAAGCCAACGGCGGCACCCTATTTCTGGATGAGATCGGTGACATGCCACTCGATATCCAAACTCGCTTGTTGCGTGTACTTTCTGATGGTCAGTTCTATCGTGTCGGCGGTCACTCTGCAGTTAAGGTAGACGTTCGTATCGTTGCCGCAACCCACCAAGATCTTGAGCGCTTAGTGCATGAAGGCGACTTCCGTGAAGACCTTTTCCACCGACTCAACGTTATCCGAATCCATATCCCGGCACTTCGCGAACGTAAACAAGACATTGAAAAGCTGACTCATCACTTCCTAGCATCCGCCGCCGAAGAGCTCGGTGTTGAAGTGAAGACACTGCATCCTGAGACCATTTTGAAGCTCAACCAGCTCAATTGGCCGGGTAACGTGCGTCAGCTTGAAAACATTTGTCGTTGGCTTACCGTGATGGCCAGCGGCAGCGAAATTCTTCCTTCAGACCTGCCACCAGAGCTGCTAGAAGAAAAAGTGGTGACCACCTCAGGAACTGGAGATAACTGGCAACAACTGCTCGCTAATTGGGCAAAGTGTGCGCTTGATTCAGGAGAAAAAGAGCTACTAACTTATGCGCTGCCAGAGTTTGAACGTATACTGCTAGAGGCTGCACTCAACCATACCAATGGTCATAAACAGGATGCAGCCAAAGTTTTAGGTTGGGGAAGAAACACTCTAACTCGTAAACTAAAAGAACTGTACTGACCTGATATGACTCTCGATGCAGCTACTTTTTTAACCAAAAAAGTGTCGCTTGGTTTGAATAGTGTCGGTACAATTAAGGTATGCCATCCACTAAAGTTGTAGCTAAAGATGTCTTTGAAAACACAAATTACCTTGAGAACTGCTGTGGTTCTGCCATTCGTGATGATTTTTCTGTTCACTATGAGCGTAATGGTTTTCACTCAAAAGCTAAGCTACAAAGAGATGGTGAGTGATGTTAGTGCACGCCAGCTGACATCACTGACTGACAATGTTCATCAAAGCCTGTCTAATTTTTTAGAAAAGCCATTTCACGCCAACCTCTCGCTCAGCCATAACATCGGCTACCACCATCTTTATCAAGCAGGCAATCTTAGTAAGGTCCAAGACTATATTTTTTATACGTTTTCAGACCATTACACTGCTGCACCTCAACTCGATGCGATCGGCTTTGGTTCTGAAGATGGTAACTACGTCGGTTTCCGCAAAGAAGCCAACAAAGGCTACACCTTGATGGTGCAAGACGAACGCACCAATGATCAGCTGGTCATTTACCGTGGCAGCAAAATTAGTGAAGACATTCGATCGGTGATTTCAGGTTACGATCCTAGAATCCGTCCTTGGTACACACCCATTGCGACACAGAAAAAACCGTTATGGTCACCAATTTATGCCAATGCTGACGAACGTCAAGAAATCACCTTATCTGCTCTAGCGCCTATCTATGATGATAATGAATTCAAAGCCGTCGTAGTCAGCGACATCAAAATCAATACCTTCAATGCGTTTCTCAGAAAGCTCAAAGATAGAACGGATGCCTCTGTTTACATCATCGATAAGCAGCAACGCTTGGTCGCGCACTCAGGCGGAGGCAGTGTCGTTTCATGGGGCACAGGACAAACCAACAAAGGGCAACGCAAACTAGCAACAGAGAGTGCTAATCCAGTCATACGTGAGAGTGCTAGCTACGTAGAGCAATTCCACCTAATCGAGAATTTGGGTGAGCAGCGCTTTAGTTTTAGCCTAGACAACGAACGCTACTTCAACCAAATCACCCCATACGAAGATGAGCACGGGCTCACGTGGTTTATTGGGGTGTCGATCCCTGAAAGCAATCTGCTCGGTGAATTGCCAGAAAATCAAAGAAACAGTTGGTTGCTTGGGCTAGCACTGAGCTGCATTGGGGTCATTGCAGGATTAATTGCCTTTAATCGCGCAACCCAACCCATCACCTCGACAGCGGATGCGGCAAAACGCCTTGCTAAGGGCGATTGGGACGCGAGCATGCCAAAAACAGGGCATATATATGAAACCAGCATGTTGGTCGAGTCATTCAATGAAATGACCAACAACTTAAAGGCTTCGTTTCATGCATTACAGTCTCAACTTACCTATGACTCATTAACCAAGCTATACAGCCGTGAAGGCTTTATTGACGCTGCCAAGAAACACCCCGACAACGAAAAAGGCACACTGTATTTGATTGGTATTGATCGCTTCCGAGACATCAATGACAGCCTAGGTCATTACAATGGCGACCAGCTACTTATCATTGCGGCCGCTCGTTTAAGAGGCACACTGCCATCCGAATACCTACTAGCTCGCACTGGTGGTGATGAGTTTGCCATCTACGCGCCAAACGTAACGCAAAGCGATGATGTTCAGCTGCTGACTAACCGCTTACTTCAAACCTTCGCTTCCCCATTTTCAATGGAATCGGAAAGCGTGGTGATTAAGGTATCGATGGGGATAGTGAATGTCTCGAATCTTCACGACATTACACTCCTGCTACGCAGCAGCAGCATTGCATTGAGCAATGCGAAACAAGACAAAACCAGTGTCTGTATTTATAGCCTTGAAATGGGCAAAGCATCGAGACATCGCACCAAGATGTTAGCGCGGATGAACCGAGCGATTGAGCTTCAACAGTTCGAACCGTTTTATCAGCCTATTATTGATCTGGAATCTGGCTCGACCATAGGAGCAGAAGCTTTAGCTCGCTGGATAACGGATGAAGGGGTGATCTCGCCACTCGAGTTCATTCCTCTCGCGGAAGAGAGCGGGCTCATTGACGATATCGGCAAGCAAATTCTACATAAGTCGTGTCGAGATACTGCCATCGCGATTGAATCAGGAAAGTGGAGCAAGGACTTCTCTATTCACGTTAACCTGTCGGTCGATCAACTGAGTGAAAGTGGCTTTGTGGAACAAGTAAAAGGCACGTTGCGAGACACAAATCTGCCAGCAAGCAACCTGACACTAGAGATCACCGAATCACGCATCGTCGACAACGACCCGACCATCATCGATAACATGCTGACTCTAAAAGCACTAGGGATATCAATTGCGATTGATGACTTTGGTACCGGCTATTCGTCACTGGCTTACTTACACAAACTGCCATTCGACTGCCTTAAGATCGACCGCAGCTTTGTCAGCAAACTTGATAAAGAGAACCTAGATAGCTCCATCGTCGCGGCCATCGTTAACATCACTAAGGGCTTCAAAGTAAGCTTGGTGGCAGAGGGCGTTGAAACACAGCAACAGGCTGAACTTCTCAAGCAGCTGCAGTGCCCGCTTGCTCAAGGCTTCTTATACAGTCGCCCAGTTCCGTTTGACCAATGGCCTACCGACCTCATCAACTCCAAGCAAAGTGCCAAGGTCAAACAAAATACCACTGAGAGTCTCACCTAAACCAGGCAGAAATCGAATGAGTCAGATACAAAAATGCCAGCATGATGCTGGCATTTTTTATTGTTCTATTCTCTATCGAGCGATTAGATAACGCGAGAGAATTGCTGCTGGCGAGCCTTTGCACGTAAGTATTTATCAAAACACATACAGATGTTACGGATCAGCAAGCGGCCACGCAGAGTAACGCGGATTTCTTTGTCATCGACTTCAACCAAATCATCGTTGATGAAGGTTTGTAGAAGCTCTAAATCTTCTTTGAAGTAGCGATTAAAGTTAACCGAGAACTCAGATTCGATCATTGTTTTATCAAGCTTGAAGTTACAAATCAGCTGCTTGATCACTTCACGACGTAGAAGGTCGTCACTGTCTAGAGCAACACCTTTCCAAAGTGCATGACGCAGGTCATTCACCTGAGCGTAGTACTTCTTCAGCTCTTTCTGATTTTGTGCGTAAGCATCACCAACCATAGAAATCGCAGAAACACCGAAACCAATTAAGTCAGCTTCACCTTGGGTGGTGTAGCCTTGGAAGTTACGATGCAGAATACCTTCACGCTGTGCTACGGCTAGCTCATCTTCAGGTAGTGCGAAGTGATCCATACCAATGAACTGGTAACCCGCTCCCGTTAGCGTCTCGATGGTATCTTGCAAGATAGCCATTTTCTCTTTCGCTTCAGGTAGATCTTCGTCTTTAATCTTACGCTGCGCCGCAAACAGCTGAGGCATGTGTGCGTAGTTAAATACCGATAAACGGCCCGGCTTCATTTCTAACACTTGCTTCAATGTTTCAGCGAACAAAGCTTGAGTCTGCTTTGGTAGGCCGTAGATCAAATCCAGATTAGTTGAACGGAAGCCTAGCTCTTTCGCTCGTTTAACCATCGCAATGATGAACTCTTCATCTTGCTCACGGTTAACCAGTTTCTGCACTTCTTTATTGAAGTCTTGCACGCCAATGCTCAGGCGGTTGAAGCCTTCGTTACGCAGGTGGTCAAGTACGTCTAGCTCAATCTCACGCGGGTCAACTTCAATACTGATTTCAGCGTCAGCGGTGAAGTTAAACTCTTCACGCAAAATACTCATCAAACGAGTGATTTGTGTTTTGGTCAAGAACGTTGGCGTACCACCACCGAAGTGCAATTGCGTCACTTCACGGCCATTCAATAAAGAGGCGCGTTGGCGGATTTCATGTTCAATCACATCAAGGTACTCATCCGCTTTATGCGAGTGACGAGTAATGACTTTATTACAACCACAGTAGTAACAAAGCTTGTGGCAGAACGGGATATGCACGTAAAGAGAGAGTGGACGCTCAGGATATTGAGTACACGCCATGTCGTAATCAGCGACGGTAAACGCTTCATGAAACTCCAACGCTGTTGGATATGAGGTGTAACGAGGTCCCGAATAGTTGTACTTGTTTAAGATCTCTTGATCCCAAACGATTTGCTGATTCGTTGTTACTGGCTTGCTCGACATAGCGGTATTTCCAATTTAGATCCGCGAGAACCTAAGGTCTCTCAAATCATTTTACATACATTAAAATATAGACGGGTTATTTTGCCACACGACCTGTAAGGTCGTTCCAAGACAAAATCAATTTTTTAGACAAAAACTCAGAACTGCTAGCTTGATCACTAACAAAGCGTCGGGATTAACGAGACGCAAAAGGTAAGAAGGCTCATTTAACACTATCTATAAAGATAAGGTGTCTCAAGAACACCCTGTATTAAACAAGCCTCTATTTTAAATAGTCTTAGCGACTAGATCATCTGAATGTTGATTTGGTTGTTGAGAGGTTTAACCTTCTCTTGCAACCTTTTCAGATCTTCAATGACCGCATCATTCAAGCGAGTCTCTGCCTTATGGCGCGTGAGATTCTGCTGCATGCGCTCTTTCTTCGTCAGTTCCTGTCTTGCCTCTCCGCGAGCCATATCTTTTACGATATGGTACAGCTCAGAAAGAGCAGGATACTCAGAATCAAAATCGACACGCTCATCACCCTGAACATTATCCATAATGATACACACTCGGATACTGATCTCAGGTAAGTCACATTGCCCTTGAATGCCCGCTAAGCACAAAGTATTTACGTTTTCGTAAATCGTCGCGTTGCGTTTTTCAATGGCTAGTGCTTGATGCTGCTTTTGCAACTCCGTCTGCTTCTTCACTTGAAGTAGAAGGTAACCTGCGTAAGAGCCCAAGCCGAGAATGATAATTCCACCAGCAATTGCTAATAAGGTTACGTTCACTGGCTATTAACCTTTAAAGCTGTCTAAATCGAAATCTTCGAATTGAGATAGCAAGTCTTCGTCAGAGCTCGCTTTCTTCTTAGAGGCAACCGGTGCTTCTTCGAAGATCTCTTCTTCATCGTCTTCTGGCTCTAGTAGACCTAAGCGTCCCATTAGGTGTTCGATACGATCAAGTTTCTCATCAACAAACTTCTGTAGACCAGCACCTAGGTTTTCACCATTTTCGATACGATCTAGGAGTGTGTTCAGTTGAGCGTCATTCTCAAGCATCTCTAACTCTTGTTCGTTAGATAGCTTGCGCTCTTGTTTAGTCGGCTTCTTCGCTGGTTCAACGATCAGCGGAATTTTTTTCTTGCTGCCTAAACGTGGATCACGAGCTTGTGCAGCTTTGCGCTGTTTTGCTTCGCTACCATCTGAGTGACGGCTACCAGACTTAAGGCCTTTACGCTTTTTAACACGCTTACGTTCACGACCTTCAACATCAGATTCACTACGGTTACGAGTAACCATAGGCTCCGGAGCGCCAAGTGCTCCCGGCTTTCTTGATTTCTTACTACGACCCATTACTGCACTTTCCTCAGTAAAATTACATCATTTCCAAAAAATTCTAGTTCGAGCTTATCCCGCTCTGCCAAAAACTGGAATGTTTGACGACTAAAGAAGACGACATGTGTCGGGTCATTCTTGTAGTGCCAACCAGCAAACGCGTCTACGTCTATTACTAGTTTAGTCATAAGACCAATCCAGCCCTTGGGTTTAACTAAATTCAACCATTGCTGCCACACTTTGTCTGGGTGATAAAGATGCTCTATCACCTCCGTGGCAGTCATAAAGTCATACGTTTTTTCCAACACAGAGGGTTCTGGGTGGTAATAGATATCGTACAACTCCATGGTGTGTCCGGCTTCTTCTAACATAATAGATAGCGTAGGGCCTGGGCCACAACCAAAATCCAACCCGTGTGAGTTAGATGAAATTTTGTCTGTTAGTGGATCCGCGATGCGAGATAAAAAGCGGCGATAGCCTGCATCACTAGGATCGTTCTCATGGAGATCATAGTGTGCTTTTTCTTCTTTTGCTTCTAACCTTTGTTCAGGTTTAACAAATACCAGTTCACATTGCTGACACTGCAGATAGGCTCTGCGTTTGTCTTCAAAATAGTGATTCACGCCTTGGTGATGGCATAAGGGACAAGTATACATAGCACATCCTTAAACAGGGATGCGAAACATACCAGAAACTGAGTTTATAGTGGAGAGGTATTGGGTGTTTTTTCATCAAATCAATAAAAAAAGCGATAGGAAAACCTATCGCTCTCTAAATCTGCCTATATCGGCCAAAATTTGCATACTCAACTTGGTACACAAATCTCCATTTGTTATTGGTGCTTTCCATGCCAAATTTGTTTGTTGTTCATCGTCCTGATGAGTTTTGGCTATCCTTTTCTAACACCTTGTTGCTGGGCTGTCCTAGCCTGATCCATTTCTGTCTATACCGTTAGACTAGATGATCATCCATATCTAAGTCAGCTCCTAGCTGATGGCGGTTACTTTACCGTGTTACAAAAAGACTACAAGAGTGCGACTTCACACTTTTGTACACAAATCGATCACACATTGATAAATCAGACATAAACACAAAACGCATTAATAAAACCAATACAAAAGAAAACGCCCCGACCATTACTGATCGGGGCGTCTCTTCAATCTCGCTCGAACGTACATTCCTTTACTCTGGCTAAGAGCAAGAAACCGACAAATTAGTGTAAACCACCAACGTACTTCGATAAGGTATCAATATCAGCGTCTGTTAACTTTTTAGCTACATCACGCATCATCGCATTCATGTCGTTATTACGGTCACCATCGCGGAATTTTTCAAGTTGAGCCTTGATGTAATCTGCGTGCTGACCTGAAATCTTAGGGAAACCAGAAAGTTCGGTACCATTACCACGAGGGCCATGACAAGCAATACACGCCGTTACGCCGCGTTCTGCGTTACCCGCTGTGTAAAGAACCTTACCTTCATCTACTACATTTTCAGGAGTAGAGTTACTAGAGATAGGTAGAGAGGCGTAGTATGCCGCTAGGTCAGCCATATCTTCTTCAGATAAAGGCATCGCCATTGCACCCATTACAGGTTCGTAACGACCTTGCTTACCACCACTTGTCATACCTAGCTTAAGCTCTTTTAACTGCTTCTCTAGATACTTCTCATGTTGACCAGCCAGCTTAGGGTACTGAGTGATCAGGCTGTTGCCGTCAGCACCGTGGCAGGCAACACATGTTTGTGATTTGGCTTTACCAGCTTCAATACTACCTTGAGCCCATACTGAGCAGCTGGCTAAAAGACTCAAAATTAGCGCTAATTTCTTCATGACATTCCATTATAATTATCAAGCTTCCAGTACCACTCTATGTTGCCACTCATGGTACAATAGGCGACCTTATGCCGAGCACGGTTATTTTACACAAATTCACAAAAAAGTAATCAATCGACTACACAAAGTCGAGATGGAGTTAACAGTGAGCGTAAAAATTCATTATCAAAACACGCATTTCATTACCAGTGCACCTGATATTCGTCATTTACCAGAAGACGAAGGGATCGAAATTGCGTTTGCAGGACGCTCCAATGCTGGTAAATCTAGCGCGCTAAATCGCGTTACAAACCAAAAAAGCTTGGCGAAAACCAGTAAAACACCCGGTCGAACTCAGCTAATCAACCTATTTAAGGTAACGGACGGTTGTCATATCGTCGATTTACCTGGATATGGCTTTGCTCAAGTACCACTTGAGATGAAGAAAAAATGGCAGAAGTCGCTAGGTGAATACCTACAACGACGTGAAAGCCTGAAAGGTTTAGTGGTATTGATGGATATCCGTCACCCAATGAAAGACCTTGACCAACAAATGATCTACTGGGCTATCGATAGCCGCATCCCAGTACAGGTTTTGTTAACAAAAGCAGACAAACTGAAAAGTGGTGCGCGTAAAGCACAGCTACTGAAAATCCGTAACGATGCAAAATCTTTCGGTGGTGATGTTGCGGTTGATGTCTTCTCTTCAATGAAGGGCATCGGCGTTGACCAACTGCGTGCCAAGATGGATGAGTGGTTTGCGCCTGCGCTTGCTGATCAAATCATTGATGAGTTAGCAGACGAAGAGCACAACGACTCAGAGTAGTTCCTCTACTTATCGCTATAGGTTAGAGCACTTACAACACGTGATTTAGCCTTATCAATGCCCCTCCTTATATAGGTGGGGTATTTTTTTGCCCAAAAATGAGTGAGTTAAGCATAAGTTTTTAGTGTTAAAAATCGGATTTAGCCACTAAAACCAATAGAAGTGAACCATACTAAAAGACACATCTAAATAATCAGAACAATGAGAAAGGAATACTCATGTGGAAAACACCATTGGCCATCATTGCACTTATGTTGGTCTCACTGACAGGGTTTGCCTCTGAAGCAGAACAAGAACAAGAACAAGCCCCACTGATCAATGTCGATATGACCTTAGACCTCGATGGCATGGAAAAGTACGCCCAAGACGCGAGTGAGTCTCTTGAGGTGATATCGCAATCTTTGCAAGCGATAGTCAACAACCCCAACCTAAGCGACGACCAGCAACAAGCCCTCAATCAAACGGTTGAAAGTATCAATAAGCTTGCGAGCTCCACCAAGACATCACTCAATCAACTGCCACAAGCCTTAGACCAATCTCGACTCGCCTTTAAACAAACCAGTCAAATGCTGTTGGATGATATTCAGACCAAGATCATCATTGCGCTGGCGGCCGTTATCGCCGTCATTATTATCGCTTTGACCGCTATCTATCTGCTTATCCTGAAACCCATGCAGCAAACCTTGGTAAAAGCGACCAACAATATCTCTTCGATGGCGCAATCCATCCAGATCACCGCCGAAGCACTGAAATACAGCACCGAGAAACAACAGAAAATCATGGATTACATTGAGCATTCACCGACTCAATACACTGATAAATAAGGCGTGATCCATCAATCCTTTATCGATAACTTGTAAAATAAAAGTTATTTCAAGTGATAAAACAATCGACTTAGAGACGGATTTAAATTACCAAAAGCTGATCGAATTTCAGATCTAAGGCAAATCAGGGGTTTATCACTGTGCTTGAGAAAGTGTAATAAAAGGCACTAAAAATGAGAGGTTTTACGGGGGAATGATAGGTTGGAAATATTTTTCTTTCGCACAAGAAAAAACGCCCCAGTCAAATACTGACTAGGGCGGCTGAATCAGCCTAATCCAATAACGTGAAACAAAAGGTCTGAAAGATAGAACATCTTACCTCTGTACCCTACGAGATTTAATGTACAACAATTGCTCAGAAATGAAAACAACTTTTGTAGTTTTTTTTCATGAATGTTTTATTAAAACACCTAAATTCTTATTACGACTTAACTTTATTTGAGACAAAAAAAAGCCAGTGTTTGTGCACTGGCTCATACTAATTTGCTTATTAAGGTCAAAAACTGATTAGTGGGCTTGATCCCAGTTGTCACCGTGGCCAGCTTCCGCGACAAGCGGCACTTCTAGCTCTGCAGCGGATTCCATCAATTCTTGTACTTTACTTTCAATTTCGGCTAAAGATGACTCTTCCACTTCAAACACCAATTCATCGTGTACCTGCATAAGCAGTTTTACACGACCATCGCCTTCCGCTTGAATCCACTCATCCACCAACAACATCGCTTTCTTAATGATGTCCGCTGCTGTGCCTTGCATTGGCGCATTGATCGCCGCGCGTTCAGCAGCTTTACGACGCATGCCATTACGAGATTGAATCTCAGGAAGGTGCAGTCGACGACCGTAAATGGTTTCAACGAAGCCTTGCTCTGAAGCAGCACTGCGCGTGTCTTCCATATACTGCATTACGCCAGGGTAACGCTCGAAGTAAGTGTCCATGTAGTGCTGTGCTTCGCCACGAGGAATACCCAGTTGCTTAGCCAAGCCAAAGGCACTCATACCGTAGATAAGACCGAAGTTAACGGCTTTAGCACGACGACGTTGTTCAGTGGTCACACTCTCAATATCAACACCAATGATCTCAGCAGCCGTTGCCGCGTGGATATCTTTGCCTTGTTGGAATGCTTCCAGAAGCGCTTTATCACCCGAAAGGTGCGCCATGATACGCAATTCAATTTGAGAGTAATCGACCGCTAGAATCTTCCAACCATGTTGTGCAACGAATGCTTGGCGGATACGACGGCCTTCTTCATTACGAATTGGGATGTTCTGCAGGTTTGGATCTGTTGAAGACAATCGACCCGTTGCTGTCACCGCTTGGTGATAAGACGTATGAATACGACCCGTTTCAGCGTTGATCATCTTCGGTAGTTTATCTGTGTAGGTCGACTTTAGTTTCGCAAGGCCACGATACTCAATGATCAGCTTAGGTAGCGGGTAATCAAGAGCCAACTCTTGCAGCACTTCTTCGTTGGTTGAAGGTGCACCTGATGGCGTTTTCTTGATAACAGGCAGACCCATTTTCTCAAACAGGATCGCTTGCAGCTGTTTTGGCGAGTTCATGTTGAACTCTTGCTCTGCAATCTCGTAGGCTTTCTGTTCTAGCTCATCCAATCGAACCGCAATCTCTTGCGATTGAGCGCCCAGCAACATGTCATCGATGAATACGCCGGTACGTTCAATGCGAGACATTACAGGGATCAGTGGTACTTCGATTTCTTCATAGATGGCTTTTAGCTTTTCATCTTGCTCAATGTTTTCCATCAAACGGTTATGAAGACGTAGTGTCACGTCAGCATCTTCTGCTGCGTATGGAGACGCTTCTCCCAGCTCAATCTGGTTGAAAGTAAGCTGCTTCTTACCTTTACCTGCGATTTGCTCAAATGAGATGCAGCTGTGCTGAAGGAAACGCAGCGCTAGGCTATCCATATCATGCTTGCCGCCAACGCTATTAAAAACATAAGACGCTAGCATGGTGTCGTGCTTGATGCCTTTCATCTCGATACCGTAGCGCGCTAAAACGCTCATATCGTACTTCAGGTTTTGACCGACTTTAGCCTGTGCGTCATCTTCAAGAATCGGCTTAAGCTGTTCAAGTACCCAATCACGATCCAGTTGTTGAGGTGCATCTAAGTAGTCATGAGCAACCGGTACGTAAGCGGCAACGCCTTCTTCGGTTGCGAATGATAGACCAACAAGGTTAGCCACCATGTAGTCCAAGCTGTCTGTTTCAGTATCAAAGGCAAACACCTCTGACGCTTTCAGTTTCTCTAGCCACGCATTAAAAGAGGCTTCATCTAAGATGGTTTCGTAGTTGCTGCGATCAATCGTCACTGCAGAGGTGTTCATTTCTACGGTAGAAGTGGTTGATGCCGTGCTGCTACGCACAGCACCCGACTTTTCATCCGCCTCAACCACACCGCTGCCGCCTTCCAGTAGCTCGTTCAACCAAGATTTGAAGACCAGTCGACCGTATAGCTTAATCAGCTCATCCGTATTTGGTTGTGCTTTTACAAGCGACTCAGGTGTCTCTTCTAACTCGACGTCCAGTTTGATCGTTGCAAGCTCGTAAGACATCTCAGCGTTGTCTTTATTATCAATCAGCTTCTTAGCCATGGTTTTTGAACCACGGAAGCCAAGAGCGGCAATATCATCTAGGTTTTGGTACAACTTCTCGATGCTACCAATGCCTTGTAGTAGAGCAGTTGCTGTTTTGTCACCAACACCTGGAACGCCAGGAATGTTATCCACTTTATCGCCCATCAGTGCAAGGTAGTCGATAATCAGCTCAGGTGGGATGCCAAACTTCTCTATCACGCCTTCGCGATCCATAACCACGTTGGTCATGGTGTTGATCAAAGTAACGTTGTCATCAACCAGCTGCGCCATATCTTTATCGCCAGTACTGATCAAAACCGGCATGCCCGCTTTAGATGCTTGAGAAGCTAGCGTACCAATCACATCATCCGCTTCAACGCCTGGGATCGAGATAAGTGGTAGACCCATTGCGCGAATCACGTTGTGCAAAGGTTCGATCTGACAACGTAGATCATCCGGCATAGGTGGACGATTAGCCTTGTACTCTGGGTACATGTCATCACGGAACGTCTTTCCTTTTGCATCAAAAATAACCGCAATACGATCAGAAGCAAATTGACGCATCATGCTGCGCAGCATGTTAACTACACCGTAAACCGCGTTAGTCGGGATATCACCATTGCTCATGGTGCCAGGGTAAGCATGAAACGCGCGATATAGGTAAGAAGAGCCATCGATCAGAATCAATGGATTATCAGGAATACGAGCCATAATGTTTGTGTATCCAGTAAGTACAGAAATTATCTGTTAAGAATGCCACGTCTGTTGGTTGGATTCCACGTTGTCGATCTGTATCCGTTCACTCGGTTGTGTTCGTTATAATCGATTTGTTGTTATTTTTTGTTCTTAGACGCAAGCGTTCTGTGGATAACTCTGTTTATATTATTTATCCACCCTGTTGAGAACTACGGTGAACAACTCAAAAAACACCAATAAACAACTGAAAATAAAGAATAATTTTACAGATCGAACAGATGATCAACGATCTTTTCTCGATCTTGCGTTGTGGAAAAGAATGCTGATGGCGTTTTATTCATAAAAATACGTGCCACTAAATATGCATCTTGTTGAAATGGTAGGTATAAAAAAAAGCGACACCCGAAGATGTCGCCTAGCAAAAACCGGTAAAGCCATTCAAATTGAATACCACAGCTTTACCTAAAAGCTATAAATTACACTGGAAGCAATGTGAGCAATGTCGTGTCAAAAAGAACTTAGTACAAGTTCGCGAGAATTCTGTTGGGTAACCAAGTAGATACTTGAGTACTTAACATCCTTGTGAACATTTCCTCATTCCCTAAGACGAAGTTAATAATAATGATTCTCATTTAATAGTCAACAATTAAATGATAATAAATCTCATTTGATTTATAAACCGTTAACAGCAGTGCTTAAATTTGCTTCAAAAAATGGATTCTATGGTCATTAATGTCTTCTTTTTCTTCAAATCTTTCGATTAGGTAACCGTTTCTCAATAACAGGCGCAACATTGCAGGGAACTGGTTACGAGACTTAACCTTTAACTGTCTGTAGCCCTGCTCTTTCGCCCACTGTTCCTGAACGTCTAATTGCGCCTGTGCAACGCCTTTGTTCCTCGCGAGCGGTGACACGCCACCAAACCAGCTGTAAAAAGTATCTTGATCCAATTCATAGCCGATCTTAAAGCCAAGCAACACGCCAGCTTCTTCAGCCACTAAGATAAGGCTCTTTTTCCCTGCCAGCCGCTCTGACAGAGAAGCGACACTCTCTTTTTTAGCGAACTCAGAGATCTGCTCGACCACAGACACCACTTCTTCTAAAGAACCTTCACGTACGACAACTGACATCTTATTCATCCTTATAAACGAAAGGGCTGGCACAATGGCCAACCCTTTACTGATCACTTAAGTGAGATCTACACGGTTACTTTTCTTTTAAATGCTCAGCAGCTTGTGCGTTATCTTCAGCAAGCCACTCTGCGACATCTTTAGCGAAGTAAGTAAGAATGCCATCAGCGCCAGCACGCTTAAAGCACAACAGTGATTCCATGACGGTTTCGCGCTCTTTCAGCCAGCCGTTTTGAATCGCCGCTTTGTGCATCGCGTATTCACCAGATACTTGGTAAGCAAACGTAGGCGCTTGCAGTTCGTGCTTAACACGACGAACAATATCAAGGTAAGGCATGCCTGGTTTCACCATCACCATGTCCGCACCTTCATTAAGATCCATCGCGACTTCATGAATCGCTTCATCGCTGTTGGCTGGATCCATCTGGTAGTTCTTCTTGTTACCACCTTTCAGGTTCGAAGCACTGCCAACTGCATCACGGAATGGGCCGTAGTAGCACGATGCATATTTTGCAGAGTACGCCATAATCTGAGTATGAATATGGCCCGCTTCTTCTAACGCTTCACGGATCTTACCAATGCGACCATCCATCATATCCGATGGGGCAACTACGTCAGCACCCGCTTCAGCGTGTGATAATGCTTGCTTGATCAAGACTTCAGTCGTCTCGTCATTCATCACGTAACCATCTTCATCGATGATGCCGTCTTGGCCGTGAGTGGTGAACGGGTCTAGTGCTACGTCAGTAATAACGCCAATGTTTGGCACATGCTCTTTTAGTAAACGTACAGCGCGCTGCACCAAACCTTCTGAGTTATGAGCTTCAGCTGCGCATAAACTTTTAGCATCTTGGTTCACGACTGGAAATAGAGCAATCGCAGGAACACCCAGCTTTGACAGGTAATCTGCTTCCTCAAGCATGTAGTCGATCGACAAGCGTTCAACACCTGGCATTGACTCGACAGGCTCGCGGCGGTCTTTACCCATCAGGATAAACATTGGGTAGATTAGATCATCCACAGACAATTGATTTTCTGCCATTAGGCGACGGCTAAAGTCGTGCTTACGCATACGGCGCATACGGCGACCTGGGAATTGACCTTGAATTGAAACAGACACTAGATTCTCCTTGCCTAGTCTAAGCACCGAAATACTTAGATATGAAAAGTGCTAAATACAGGCAAAAGCATATCACTGATGGCTCAGGACGCTAGCAGTAAAATATGAAACCCACTCAAAAATAGGGATAAGTGGCAAAAAATGACCTTCTCCTCACACTGCCGTATACTCATGACAACTCAGTAAAGACCGCTTTCAGGACAAAACAATGATCGACACCCATGCTCATATTTACGCTAGTGAATTCGATGAAGACCGCGAACAAGTTGTGCAGCGCGCACTGGCTCAAGGGATTGATACCATTCTATTGCCGAACATCGATTTAGAATCTATCGAACCAATGTTAGCAACGGAAGCGCAGTTTCCTGATGTGTGCCGTTCAATGATGGGCTTACACCCTTGTTATGTGGATGCGAATATCGAGCAAACCCTCAAAACCATTCGAGCTTGGTTTGATAAGCATGACTTTATCGCCGTGGGTGAGATTGGTATCGACTTGTACTGGGATAAAACCTTCAAGGCTGAACAAGAGATGGCGTTTGTGACTCAACTGCAGTGGGCAAAAGAGCTTGATCTACCTGTGGTGATCCATACTCGTGATTCCATTGAAGAGACACTTGCCCTACTTCGTAAAGAACAAGATGGCAGCTTACGCGGGGTATTCCACTGTTTTGGCAGTAGCTTAGAGGAAGCTCAAGCGATCAACGAGCTAGGCTTTCATTTAGGTTTAGGCGGCGTATCGACCTTTAAGAACTCGGGGATGGATAAGGTGATTCCACATCTTGATATGAATTACGTCATCCTAGAGACAGATTGCCCATACTTAGCACCAACACCGAATCGCGGTAAACGCAATGAACCAGCCTACACAGAATTAGTAGCAAAACGCATCGCTGAATTGCGCGGCAAAAGCATCGAAGAGGTGAATGCAATCACCACAAAAAATGCAATCAGCTTATTCAACTTGTAAAAACCTATACAATTCAACAAAAAATGTAAGTTTTGTATATTTTGTTGAATGAACTATTAAACTAGTACAACATAAGCCGCCTGAATATCTCGACGGTAATTTATGTGTAAGCACCCCCACTTAAGGCGTAAACATCGAACTCTATGGCACAAAGTAATTGGCATCAAAGAGCTGTATAATTGCACTCAATGTGGATACCAATTGAAAGTAAGATAGATACGCAAAATCAAAGCGGCTAGCGTCGCTTTTTTGTTTGTTCAGTGGAAAGTTAGAATTTACAGTTTAGTTTGAGTTACTATCTCATTCAATATATCATCAACCGCCTGCATATGGAGGTAGTTGATTATGTGTGACCATTCACAACACTTACAACGTCAACATCGAACCCTATGGCATAAAATTTTGGGCATCAAAGAGCTCTATATATGTCAGAACTGTGGCTATCAGTTAAAGATTCGATAAACAGACATAATAAAAAAGCGGCCCTAGGCCGCTTTTTTATTATGTGATTTTTACTGAAGCATTCCGAATCAAGATTCAGCTTCTTCCTCTTCATCCGCATCTGGCTTACGCGTATAAAAACGTGCGAAGAACAGACCAATCTCAAACAGAATACACATTGGAATCGCCAACAGTGTTTGCGAGATCATATCTGGTGGTGTCAGCATCATACCGATGATGAAAGCACCCACAACAATGTAAGGACGCTTTTCAGATAGAGATTGAGGCGTTGTTGCACCTGTCCAACACAACAAGATAATCGCAACTGGCACTTCAAAGGCAATACCAAAAGCAAAGAACAGCGCGAGTACAAAATCAAGATAGCTTGAGATGTCGGTTGCGAACTCTACTCCCCCTAATGATATGGCCGTAAAAAAGCCAAATACTAACGGGAATACAATGAAGTAAGCGAACGCCACACCACAGTAAAACAGCAATGAACTTGAAGCCAATAGCGGCATGATCAAGCGTTTTTCATGCTTGTATAAACCCGGAGCAACAAAAGCCCACACCTGATACAAAATAAACGGAACCGCGAGGAATATAGACGCGATCAAGGTTAATTTCAGCGGTGTGAAAAATGGCGATGCAACATCGGTTGCGATCATCGTCGCCCCTTCCGGTAGACGATCTACCAAAGGTGCTGATACGAATTCATAAATATCATTAGCAAAATAAATTAGCCCGACAAATATCACTAGCACCGCGACAATCGCACGTAGTAGGCGATTACGTAGTTCTAGAAGGTGGCTAATTAAAGGCTGTGTCTGCTCAGTCGAAGACATGTCAAACCTCTTAAACAGGAAGATCGAAAAGGAGTCGCGCGTGTATCTATCCAGTTGGATTGGTATCCACTTGAATAGTTATTTACTTGAATAGCTATCTATTAAAACATCTAGCGACTCAAGTATCCGGCGACTCCTCCTTGCGAGACTATTCGGCTTTCTTATCTGACGGTGCTGAAGCTTCGCTGTTGACCTGAATGGTTTCAGATTCCACAGTTTCCATGACACTAGGTTTAGTCTCACTTGGCTTATCAGACTCAGGCTTAGCATACGGACGTTGAACCTCAGCAGCGGCCTGCTTGAGTTCATCGACTGACGCTTTAAGGTCTGGAGATAAATCTTCCATACCCATTTTTTCCGCCTTGCGTAGGTTTTCTTGCAGCTCTTGCACCTTAAGCTCATGAGAAAGTTCATCTTTCACACTGTTTGCCATGCTTTTCGCTTGTCCAACAAACTTGGAAATACTGCGAATCGCCACGGGCAAACGCTCAGGCCCTAAAACCACTAACCCAACGACAGATATTAATACCAGTTCCCAAAAACCGATATCAAACACGATTTACGCCTGCTCTTTGTCTTTCTTTGTTTCAGCAGTTGTTTCAGCGTGAGCTTCTGTCTTCTGCTGTTCAATATTCTTTGGTTCGAAGTCTGCATCTTTCTTATCTGCAGGCTTGTCTTCATCGCTCATCGCTTTTTTGAAGCCTTTAACCGCTGAACCTAAGTCACCACCCATACCGCGCAGTTTCTTTGTTCCGAATAGCAAAATTACAATTACAGCAATGATTAGAAGTTGCCAAATACTGATACCACCCATTGTCATTGTCCTCGGGTCTGTCTACACATAAAAATATTAAGAGAGTCTACTGTCTAACGACGGTAAGCTCGCCAACTAAGCAACCAAAATGTGACACCTGCGATGCCACAGCCCATAGATAGCTGCTCATAAGGGCTTGAAACTAATATTGCGGAGCATACGACTAAAGTGGCTCCAACGCCAAACAAAAACTTTCCAGTTGCTTGCTGACGCTTACTATCTCGGTAACCTTGATAAAGCTGATCCATTCTGTGGTTCATCGCTTTACCTTGGCGCAAGCTGTCATAAAGTAGCTCTGGCAGCTCTGGCAGTTTTTCTGCCCAGAATGGCGCACGCTCTTTTACTGCGTTGATCACAGCTTGCGGCCCCACCTGATTCATCATCCAGGTTTCAAGGAAAGGCTTCGCCGTTGCCCACAAATCAAGTTGCGGATACAGCTGACGGCCTAGGCCTTCGACATACAACAAGGTCTTTTGCAGAAGCACCAACTGAGGTTGAACCTCCATGTTGAAACGTCTTGCTGTATTAAATAAGTTTAGCAACACATGGCCAAATGAGATCTCGCCAAGTGGTTTTGCAAAGATTGGCTCACACACCATACGGATCGCGAACTCAAAATCATTGACGTTAGTGTCGTGTGGCACCCACCCCGAATCAACGTGTAGCTCAGCAACTTTACGGTAATCTCGATTGAAGAAAGCCAACAAGTTCTCTGCTAAATAGCGCTTATCTTCGCTATTGAGCGTACCAACAATGCCACAATCCAAACCAATCCACTGAGGGTTATCTGGATTCTCTGGGTTAACAAATACGTTGCCCGGGTGCATGTCTGCATGGAAAAAGCTATCTCGGAATACTTGGGTGAAGAATACCGTCACACCGCGTTCCGCGAGCAGTTTCATGTTGGTGCCGTTGGCTTCTAGCGTCTCAATATCGGAGACTTGAATACCATAGATTCGCTCTGACACCATCAGGGTTTCGCTGCTTAGATCAGGGATAACCTCTGGAACATACAGCTCTTCACTGCCTTCAAAATTACGTCGCAGTTGAATGGCATTGGCCGCCTCACGGCGCAGGTCGAGTTCATCAAGTAACGTTTTCTCGTACTCGTGAACCACTTCAACCGGTTTCAAACGACGTGCTTCAGGAAGCGACTTAGCGACTATACGCGCCATTCGGTGCATCAGTTTTAGATCTGCGTCAATCACCGGGCGAATATCAGGTCGAATGACCTTCAGAACAATCTCGCGACCGCTCTCTTTAAGCTTTGCGGTATGCACCTGAGCAATAGAAGCAGAAGCCAGTGGCTCGATATCAAAGTCGGTAAACCAGTTGTCTAAACTGCCACCCAACGCCTTTTCCATATCTTGCTTCGCCAATTGACCATCAAACGGCGCAACTTGGTCTTGCAACAACGCCAACTGATCGGCGATATGAGGAGGGAACAGATCACGACGTGTCGACATCATCTGTCCAAACTTGATCCACACTGGACCAAGTTCTTGCAGCGCAAGGCGCAAGCGATGACCCAACTCTTTATCTTGATGCTTGTTCTTGAGCCAAAACAGTGACTTTCGCGCCAACAAAGGGGCTTTAGTCAGTTGGTGTTCCGGCATCAACTCATCAAGGCCGTATTCCAACTGTACCTTGATAATATGATAAAGACGTTTCAGTTCTGCTGGGGTCATGCTTTCTCCAACAGAGCGTTCAACTTAGCTTCAAGACGAGCAGCAGAGCTTTTTACGTCATCAACTTGGTCGCAAAAATGCGCGACTTCTAACGGTGCAGGTGCGATCTTCCACTCTTCAGTCAGAACTTGAGCAACATGGTTTTGATGCTTAGTCGCCTGTTTTGCCACAAAGCCACCGACGTTTTTAACGCCTTGCACCAAGGTATGCGCAACCACATCACCCGTTACGCGCGATAACCACTCTTCCAAATCAGGCTTGCAGTCTGTCATCAGCTGAGCAAATTTCTGTGCCAGTTGAATATCACCCTCTAAGATCAGCTTATCTTGCTTGATCAGCTTGGTGATGTTCGATTGCTCACGCAGTTCCGGTAACACCGATAAATTCAAAGATAGGTAGCAATCAGGCTGCCCTTCGTATTCCGACAACACATCGATTTGTTGGCTGAAAACGAAAGTGAGCGTTTTATTCAACTCTTTCAAATTAACTTGAATGATCTGCCCCTTTAAACGAGACAAACGACGAACCAGTGCTGGATCATCGTTCACGAAAGTATTTAAAGAGGTTTCAATAACCGCGGTTACCAATGGATCAAATGGCATGACTGTCCTTACCTTTGAAAACGGATAAGCCTTAACCTATCCGTTCTATCTTTATTCTTATTGTTTAGCACGCTCAGCGAGCCTGCTACCAAGCTCGACTAGAACTTGTAACCGCGGTGCAGCGCAACAATGCCGCCCGTTAGGTTGAAGTATTTAGTATTCTCGAAACCCGCTTCTTGCATCATGCCTTCCAAAGTCTCTTGATTTGGGTGCATACGAATAGATTCTGCAAGGTAACGGTAGCTGTCTGCGTCGTTGGCAATCAGCTCACCCATTTTTGGCAACAGGTGGAAAGAGTATGCGTCGTAAACCTTTGATAGTGGCTCAAGCACTGGCTTAGAAAACTCAAGAACCAACAAACGGCCACCCGGCTTAAGTACGCGGTACATAGAACGCAGCGCTTGGTCTTTATCGGTTACGTTACGCAGACAGAAGCTGATCGTAATGCAATCGAAGTAGTTATCTGGGAATGGCAACTCTTCAGCGTTCGCTTGTACGTAGTGTACGTTGCCAACAATGCCGCTATCACGCAGCTTATCACGGCCAACATTCAGCATTGAGTTGTTGATATCAGCAAGAACCACGTGGCCTTTTTCACCAACGATACGCGAGAATTTCGCAGTAAGGTCGCCAGTACCACCACCAAGATCTAGGATACGCTGACCAGGGCGAACGCCACTGCAATCAATCGTGAATCGCTTCCACAAGCGGTGAACACCACCCGACATTAAGTCATTCATGATGTCGTATTTAGCGGCTACAGAGTGAAATACCTCTGCTACTTTCGCGACTTTTTCGTCTTTTGCGACTGTTTCGAAACCAAAGTGTGTGGTTTCTGACTCTACTGCTGAATTTGTCTGCACGCTTGTGTCCATAATGCTGTTATCTACCATGGTAAGTTCTCATCGACAGCGCTCTTTGTGTTTAGAGGCGCTGCGGCCGATTAGTTTACTTTATCCTCAGCAGGTTGTCTTTCTACTAAGGAGGCATTTTCTGAAAAAGCCTCATTTTGCGCCATTTCAGCCAAACCAATCGAGATCGGTTTCTTCACTTCAACACCCAATTGCTTGAAGCTTTCGGCCTGACGAATCACGTTGCCACGGCCTGTTACTAGCTTATTCATCGCACCTTGATAGCTTTGGTTGGCTCTATCTAACGAGCTACCAAGGCCTTCCATATCATCCACAAACAAGCGCAGTTTGTCGTAAAGCTTACTTGCACGCTCTGCGATGACTTGAGCGTTCTGGTTCTGTCTTTCATTACGCCACAGGTTATCAATGGTACGCAGTGCCACCAGCAAGGTCGTTGGGCTGACCAAGATGATATTTTGCTCCATCGCGTCTTTCACCAAGCTAGGGTCGGCTTGAATAGCGACTTGGAATGCTGGCTCAACCGGGATAAACATCAACACGTAATCCAAGCTTTGGATGCCTTTGAGCTGATGATAATCTTTCTGGCTCAAACCTTTGATGTGCGCTCTTAACGACACCAAGTGATCACGCAATGCAGCATCACGCTGCTGGTCGGTTTCGGCATTGAAGTAGCGTTCAAATGCCACCAACGCCATTTTGGAATCGACCACCACTTGCTTATCTTGTGGCAGATGCACAATCACATCCGGTTGATAACGCTTGCCCGCATCGTTTTGCAGGTTCACTTGCGTTTGGTATTCGTGGCCTTCGCGCAGTCCTGATTCAGCAAGCACGCGAGCCAGCACCACCTCGCCCCAGTTACCTTGTTGTTTGTTGTCACCCTTTAGCGCTTGAGTCAGGTTCACCGCTTCACGCGTCATACTCTCATTAAGACGCTGCAGGTTTTTAAGCTCATGCACCAAAGTATGACGCTCTTTGGCTTCTTGGCTGAAGCTGTCGTTCACTTGTTTCTTAAAGCCTTCCAACTGCTCTCTTAGTGGAGACAACAAACCTTCTAGGCTCTGCTTATTCTGCTGATCGACCTTGGCGGTTTTGGTTTCAAACAGTTGGTTCGCTAACAATTCAAACTGCTGCTTAAGTCGTGATTCAGCTTGCTCTAGCAACTGCAGCTTTTCGCTATTGGCGAGGTTTTCTTGGTCATGCCTTGCTTCTTGCTCGCGCAGCTCGGCTTCTAATTCAGACTTATGATCTTTAAGCACATTGATCTCATCAGCGTACTGCTGGCGCTCTTGCTTTACCGCCTCAAAGTAGCGCAGTTTTTCCATTGCAGCCATCACCTTACCGTGCGCCTGCTTGAGCTCGAATGCCGCTTTGTCTCGGTCATCATCTAACTCATCGAGCTCTTGTTGCGCCTCTGCGAGTGATGATTTGAGCTGAGCTTGCTGAGATTCATGCAACAAACGATCGGACTCTAGCTGCTGCTCGAGCAATCGCTGCTGAAAAGAGAGCTTCTGTTTAATCCACCAACCCACGACACCGCCGCTGACGAGCGCGCCAGAAATTGCAGCAATAAGCGTTGCCTGATGTTCGATAATCCATTGCATGATAATGATTTAGCCTAATTGGAAATAACTCATTAAATGGTATTTTGATACTGGATAAATGTCCAGTTTGCCGTATTAAAATTCGACAGATAGACTAGGCGCTCCGTATTCTGTCCCATCAAATTAGAATGAGTTGCCATGAACGAACGTCGTGCCTTGGGCTTTGGCCTTTCCGCAGTACTGCTGTGGTCAACGGTCGCTACTGCTTTTAAGCTGACCCTTGCTGAGTTTTCACCGATTCAAATGCTGACCATTGCCAGTATTGTGTCGTCGATTGCGCTGATCGCAGTCTGCGCCTTTCAAGGTAAGCTCTCTCAGCTGAGTACAACGTTCCTTTCAAACCCTTGGTATTACCTGCTGCTCGGCTTGGTTAACCCATTGGCTTATTACCTGATTCTATTCAAAGCCTACGACCTGCTGCCCGCTTCTCAAGCTCAAGCCATCAACTACAGCTGGGCTATCACGCTAACCTTAATGGCGGCGGTTTTTCTGGGGCAAAAGATTCGTAAGCAAGATTGGATTGCGTGTACCTTCAGCTATGCGGGTGTGGTAGTTATTGCCACCAAAGGCGATGTGTTAGGCATGCAGTTCGATAGCCCACTCGGTGTGGCACTGGCGCTGCTTTCTACTCTGCTTTGGGCAGGATATTGGATTCTCAACACCAAAAACAAGGCTGACCCAGTGGTTGGCGTACTGCTTGGTTTCTTAGTGGCATTACCTTTCGCGATCGGTTTAACCCTTTTTGAAGGCGAGAGCTTTAGCCAAATCACAGCGAAAGGTTGGATGGCCGTAACTTATGTTGGCCTGTTCGAGATGGGCATTACCTTTGTCTTGTGGCTCTCGGCATTAAAACTGACCAACAACACGGCACGTATCAGCAACCTAATTTTTGCGTCACCGTTTATCTCGTTGATGCTACTTTCCACTATTATCGGCGAAGAGATTCACCCAGCGACCCTGTTTGGCTTGGTACTTATCATTGCCGGCCTTGTTATCCAGCAGATCAAATGGGGAAAGAAGAAAAACAACCTCAGCCCTGAAAGTTAATGCCCAGAAAGATTAGGATTATCGCACTACGCGACTTCCCGAATTATCAACGATAACAAGCTTTGAATACAAAAATGGCGAGTCCTATGACTCGCCATTTTTATGTAATTTAAAATCTAATGGATAGGCTCAAAGCTTATGTGTAGCGACAATAAAGTTTGCCCGTAAAACTCAAATGAGACAATAAAGTTTGCCCGCAAGAACTGTCTGAACCATCAGACACCCGCTACAATTATGGGAGAACAACGTTTAATCAAAATTTAACCTTCCACACAAACTAACCTCAATCCATTGGCGAGAACTCGCATAAATTTTTAGCTGTAGTTCAATGCCAAGAACAAACTGCGTTGGTTGATGAAGCAAGGCTAGACGTACCACAATTTCTAAAATTCAGTATGGCATGGTACATTGATTACTCATGATTTATTCTATTAAAGTAACCCAAACAGCCAATAGGGTGTAGATTGAGTAAAAACAAAAAAATCTTTCCTGAGCATCAAATATCTCCTGAAATCTTTGTGCTCAATGCATGGGATATGGACTTTAGAATCTCGACTGCTGATTCAGCAGCACTTCACCCAGACTTCATTAAAACTGTTACCTTACTTGCTAGACAAAAAGATATAAGTGTTCATTATTTAGACTTTTCTGAATACGACACTGCTGCAGCTGCACTATCTGCAAAAGAAAACTCTGCTTTTCTTGAAGCTATCGAAAATGGAAGCAAGAAGTCGTTATTATGGTTTGTGAACTGCGATTCACTTGCACCTTTGAATATTGATGTGACTTACTCTCTCCGTACCGTATTGACGACGCGGCAAGGAAACAATACGCAATCAGTATTCATCGCAACTAAAGCTTCACTATTAAAGATGTTCTCTAACCCCGAAGCACCCTTTTATCAGAGTCATTTTAGACTAACTAGATATAGCCGCTAACATTAAACAAACCCCTCAAGATAACGGTTCTACATAACCCCTTGAAGAGCTACACTTCTGTTAATATCCGAGTCGGTTTAAATTCGACTGACACACTTTGGAAAAAACGATTTACGGTCACTAAGCTAAACCGTTTGCTATCAGATTAAAAAACATCTTAAGCTCTTGTAAGCTATCTTTTATTAGTTGATATTTAGGTACTTTCGATAGCTTGGGTGCACAGTCCAGATAAGATCATTATTTCGGTTTTGCTGAGAATAAAATAGATCTGGGTCATCAGTATAAAATGTAAATTGCTGAGAATTATCAGGCAACTTAGAGATCAAACCTGTCTTGTATACAAAGTGACCTAAATCGATAAGTTCACAGTATGGTTTACCATCAATAACTGGAATGTCTGACGCATCTCGCCCTTTTATAAATTTACTATCCAATACCATTTCCAACTCTGAAAAAGTATATTCTTTTTGACCAGCTCTAAATGAATCGATCAAGTTTTCCAGCTCAGGAAATTGGTGTTGATGTTCTTTTATCAAATCATCGCGTCTATTTTGACCATATTTTGTCAAAACCTCATTAAACTGCCTTAAGGACACTTTACAACGACTTTTATGAGCCTGAATTGCAGCCATTCTACATAATTGCCCCATAGAACGAGGACGGTGGTTTGAAAATGCGTTAATAGCATCAAAAACAGGAGCTTCTTTCCCCCCCCATTTTATAGGACTAATAAATATTAGCTGGAATAATTTATTATAGTCTCGGTCGTACTTATACTTTGCTTCGATAGACGAAGGGTGCTTTCTTTGAACATAAGAAAGTATTTTCTTCGCCAGCATCTCTCTCATTTGTTTTTTTGTCCAAACAATATTTACAATATATTGATCCCATTTATCAAGATCTTCTACATGTCTTAAGTTTGTCCAGACATCAGAGCGCACTGTTGCTCTAACATTCAAGTTTTTGACATCAAAACAAAGTCCACGGATTGCACTGAAGAAAGAGCTAATACGATACTGAAAGTCTTCACTGTCTATATATTTTGCGTCAATATCATCAACCAGTAACCATACTTTTTTTTCTCTATTTTCTTCTAAATAGTTGTTAAGAAGATTTTCTAACTTTTTCGGTTGAAACCCTTGAGTTTCAGCACCAAATACAGGAATTTTACCTTTTATTCGAGATATGAGCCCACCAATTAAGTTTTTGCTCTTCATGCCTTCTAGCTCAGAGATCTCGACCATCGACATTTCATCACTAGTTAAAGCAAAGTTAATGGTCTTACCTATATGGATGTTGATTTCCTTACAGATAATTTGCTTCCAATAATTTTCAAGGTACGCAGAATCTTTACCATTAAAATCCCCTAACCCAAGTAATGAGTTTCCCGTAACACGAATAACTATTGGGCTGTTATATTCCTTTTTAAACGCCAAGTCATAGTCAAGTTTTGACAATAAGGCTGACTTACCCATACCTTTTCTAGCATTTACAACGCATAGACGATGTTCATCATCATAAAAGTCATCAAATTCATCATTTTCAATAAAGTATGAATTAAGTACTTCCTGAGATTCATCCTCGCCAGCATCGTTACCAAATAACGATCTATCATTCAACTTGAGTCTTAACATATAGCCCGACAATTCCTAATAACAACCAGTTGCAATATTATATACTCAAAAGTTTCTGTTGCATATTGTGCTAAAATAGAGAGTGAATGACAGGAACTACCACTGAACCTTGTGCTGAAAATACTTGTATTAATGTAAGGTCGCTTCCTCTAGTGCTCGTTGCTGAGCTAGATAGCTAATAGAACTTTCCCATCATGCTTTACAGGTGTATCGGTAGTTCCGTCCATTTATCTTAATAACATAAAAAATAGGACACACTATCGATGTAGAACATGTGTTCTAAGTGATATAGTCCAAACACTCAATCTTTATCACCTTCCAACACTAAGCAAGTAAAAACAGCGGCTTTTTGGTAGTGAACCGACTTTTGTACACTCTCCTCTCTAGGCTCCCTTTACTACGCATAAATCTCATTCAAAATCTTCCAACGACTCTAATTTTCGTCCGCAATCCATTGTTCCAACAGAGTTCATCCACATTCCCCCTAATAATCATAGCCATAGAGGGACTTTGTCATGAAGGAGCCAAATACAACAAGCTACAGGCCATAACTACCTTTTATAACGCTAAATTATGCTAATATAGAGACGTTGACCAATACAAAGATACTCCTAACTTAAGCAATGAAAGAGAAACTCAGATTTTTAGAGCCTGACATAAAAGCTCTTACCCTTAACTATCTACGAGATAGAAGCATCATTGACGAAAACTCTATTATTATGAGTGAGTTGACTGTAGGCGACTTCTCCCGACGTGTCGATTTAGCTATCTATAATCAGGGTAAACTTCTAGCGTTCGAAATTAAAAGCGAAGCAGACTCTTTAAACAGGTTAAGCGGTCAAGTCGACAAATATTTGGAGTATTTTGACAAAGTTGTCGTAGTCTCAGATAAAAAATTCACTTCCATGCTTACTAACTCCCTGCCTAAGAATGTGGGGTTATGGGAAGTAAATAACTCTAAAATCAAAGTTAAACAAAGAGGACAGCTTCAACGAAAGATTGATAGTTCAAAACTGATTGACATGATGGACCTCATCGACCTACACAAGCTATCTTCGAAACTAGAATTCAAAACCGAAAAGGATAGGGGGTCTGTTGAGAAATCTCTAGGCTCCGTTTCAAACAAAATCCTACGTCAGGGCGTAGAAGCTACACTGAGACGAAAATTTTCAACTGTAACACACACATTTATGACAGCTACAACCAACAGAGAGGTGGAGAGAGAAGATATAAAAATTCTAAGTCGATTTGGTGAGCATAGAGATAAAAAAGAACTTGAGAAAAAACAGAGTAGAGAATTCTGGGATAATATAGAGCAACATGCAGCTGCTTTTAAAAAGTTTGCAGAGACCTTAACTTCCCCAAGTTAAAGCCTCCTTCTAATAGCTATTAACAAATATTAGTCTTCCCAATCATCATCAGTATCTCCCATTACATCTAATGAGTCATAGTGTAACTGAGTATAGAGGTGCTTGTTGATTCGGACTGCTGTAGCTTTTTGAGCGCTATTAATACCAAACTCATCCCCCTTGCTAGTCAGCTCAATTATGTAATTTGCCCATAATGCAAGCTCATCCTCCCAGTAGGGTTCTTTCATAATCTGTTTGGAGATGAGCGTATACAACTCCATTTTTTCTTTTCTTACTAGAGCTTGTTTTTCACTTTTCGTTAATGACTCTGAAACCTCACTAAACTCCATTCGAATAAAATTCCACTCATTCCTACACGCATAGTCTATTCTTGGTGGCGGAACACCTGCTCCTCCAGACATTTTAGTCGCCCTTGCACTACCACGATCAGAATATACCAAATCAGAAATTGAAGATTTAACCTTATCAAATAGAGCCCTTTCATAAATACTCTTCACCCCTTTATAGTAACCACCGAAACTATCAGGAAAAGATGTAGAAGAAAGGGATAACATCGCTTTAGGAAGCATCATTTTTATAGCTTTCAAGTACAAAAGTACTTGATGGCTCAACTCAACTTGTTCTTTTGTTATTTGCTCAAGATCTAAAATAATCAATAGGTCATCAACATCTTTTAAATTAGGGAGTATTGATTGATACCTTTGAGACTCAAGATCCACTTGCTTAAGTTTTACAACAATGCCTCTTCCAAATGTACTAAGTACCTTAATTTGAGTTTCAATCTCACTTAGCTCTTTCAGTTGAAGACAAGGCACTGCTTTAGTGTGTTCTTTTATAAAGTTACACCAATTACGATAACCATTCGTAGGTTTGATCAATTCTAGTAAATCATGATGAACTGGACGATAGGCTTCTTTCTTTCGTGCAAGTAAATCTTCATAATCTATGTCAGCAATCCATTTTCTATCTTTTCCAATAGACTCTTCTACTTTAGAAATGGAATTTTTTAATTCCTTTGAAGAAGCCCAAGACTTAAGAGGAAATACCGGTAAAATTAAGTTTTTATCTTTGTCGGGAAGCTCTTTCAATCCTTGGAGTTCAGACGGGCTAATTGAAAGAATAGGGCAATACTGATAAGAAAAACTACTGTCAAACATTCTAGAACCCCTTCTTACCCAATCTTACTTCTATAGCTGGTATAGATAATTCAGATACTTTCGCTACTTCCTCAACTCTTATTTCTATCCGAGTCTCTTCTGGAAACTCAATACTATCAATCAATGAAAAAGGCATAACGATATCTGCAGCCAGTCTATTAGCTTGAGCTTCTAATATGTTTGATAATGAAGAGCGAAACAGCATTGTATCTTCTATACCATTACCAATTTTATCTCTGTGTAACAAAAAATGTGCAATTTCGTGAGCTAGTGTGAATCGTTGTCGTTCCGAGGAGTCATGCCTACTTATTTTGACTTCTACGACACCGTTAGACTCCTTTATTACACCTGATATGCCTGGCTTTAGCGTTGATCTTTTAACTACAATTCCAAAAGCTTTAGCAATAGCACCAACCTTAATAGGAAAACAAGCTTGGTGCTCAAGAATTATATTTTGTTGCTCAGGAGTTAATTGATACCATTCATTACACCTTTTCATACTCTCTGTTCCTCTTCTTCTGGGAAGTCATTTTCAGAAAGGATATCCCTGTAAACAGCTCTTTCTACGGCGGAATAAATAACTCGATTAAACTGCCCATCTTTGATGGCATTCAATACTAATAGCTCTGACTTTTTCACAGCTGCAGCTGTCGCAGCTTCTTTAATATTTGAATAACCAAAAAACGCCAAAATAGCGATAATTACACCAAGTCCAGTAACGATCAATGTCACACTAGCTAAAGTTAAGCCCAACCACACTTCAAAGCCCATACCTTCCTTATTAGACTGAAGCTGTTCTTTAAGGGCATCCAAGTCTCTCGTTAAAGAAATTATTTCATCCTGTTGCTCTTTATTTAAGCGTGCAAAAGACTGTGCATCTAAATAAAGTTTATCTCTTTTTAATTTCTGAAATTCCCTTTCAGCACTGGTGCTATATTGTTCAACAACACCATACGACGACTGGGAGCCAGCCTCTTGAGCCGAAACAGGAATTCCAGCACTAGAACCAAAAAGGGAAAAAATCAGTAAAACCCTAGAGAGTAAAGGAGTGTAGTTTCGCAAATTAGCACTATTCCATTATTTAAAAGGTTAAGTAACAAGAAATAAAGTAATGATAAGCCACGGTAGCTTCTTATCATAAGTCCTTTTACATCAATCTAAACTGTTTAGAAAATAATTAAACAGCAATAATCATTAACCTTGATATGCATCAACATTGTTAGGGGCTTGCTTTAATGAAACCCATGAAACATACCCGACAAGCACATTCCTCCTTAGCTCCTTTCTACCTAGCTCTTCCAAAAGTTACCTATGCGAAACAAGAATGTACACACCTAAACACCCCCACCCTTGCTAGCTATTTCCAACGGAAATTTACATAATAATCACCACAACTTTAGTTTCAAGATCTCCATTTTCTTCTTATTCATATGCTCCTGATAAGCATGTTTCCCACCAAACTCCGTATACCTTTCATTCTGCGAGATCTCTTGCCTCACTCGGCTTTCACCACAACGTACACCTAAAGCATCCTGATACTGTTGAATCTTACTCTTTAAATTATTGAGAGCATCATCTGTAGCATTGAAAGTCAAACTGTATACACTCTGTTTCTGGGAAGTCGCGAAGATAAGGTTACTAGCTGGACAAAAATCAGCACTCTTAATACCCTTAGGTATTGAACACTTCGAACAGTCTGAAGTCTTACTTTTCAATAAAGCTCGTTTATTACTCGAAATCATCTCATCAACATGTTGAATTTCCGTAATATCTACTCGTTCAATTAAAAAAGCTAAAGCACCTTCATAGTCTTGTTCAATTAGCGCTTCGTAGAACACTTCCGGTGAAAAATGTAATTGCTTCCTAAAAGATAATTTTGATATAGCTAACCTTTCATGTACTTTTAAAAAGCCGTAGTCTAAAATTTCAACGTAGCCACTAGGGAAGAAGCTGAATTTTGAACTCAAGAATCCAACTACTTCCTTTTGCAGACATGGAGCAAATCTCGCATCTTCTACCGCTCTAAGTTTAACTCTAGATTCAAGATCAAAAGAATGAGATGACTCTATCTCACGCCCCTGTAAGATCTTTTGTATATAGTTAAGGGGAGTTTCATTTAAAGGTACAAGCCCTGAAGACAAATCCACTGCATGCACAGAACACAGCTTTCCGACATACCATTCAGATTTAAAGTAACCAAACCCATACTTCCATATTTGGTATTGAATACACTCTCTACAGAATCTAATTGGAAAGGAGCTTTTTGAGCAACCCTTATTATAACTAGGATAAAACACATTCTTATACGACATTACTAACCGCTTTGGCCGATCCTCTTCTCCGCATAAATGTGCAAAAGGATTGTCGAATAATCGAGAATAGTTAAAAGTCATAACATAAGATTCATACAAACTAAGGAGGTCTACTTTATTAAAACTTAAGAAGTCCTCCTTCATCTCATGAGGGATTTCAGGTCGGTACACCCATCCACCAGATTTAGATAAAACTCCAGATAAATCGCTACCTCCCCCCCTCAACACCCCCCTTAAGATAAAGCTGTGCAGTGATTCTCCAAACTGAGGGTTTACATAAGATTTATTACTAATCAAAGCCTTACCCCAAAAGTAAGTTCAAAAACCATATATTACTTATTATTGTTGGTTATAAAATACAACGATGGTTCTCTCACATAAATTGAATCTTCACTTTCAACCGAATATGTCTTGTAATTTAAACTATTGCTACCTATCACCCAGTACTTATGCAGCCGATCCGACAAATCACGCCTAATAGAATTAGCCAAAAAACCTTTATCCTCTACTTTGGAAATTAAACTAGTACTTTGTAGGAATCCGATAGCACCATCAATAGAATCCAGACTTACACCAGTCTTTTTGGCTATTGCTCCCCGACTAAGAACAACGTAAGTTTTACTATTACTTCGACTAGCAAGGATATACAAAAAACATTTGAGGGCATCACGTTCGTGAGAATACCTATTGAGGAAAGCTTCCATTGCTGGAATCTCTTCTTCATTTCTAACAAGCGCTCTTTTAGGAAGCTTGCACCACCCTCGGTAGACTCCTTGATTAAAAGTATAAGTTTTAGTTCGAACACCAGAAGATGACAATAACCCCACCAGATGTAACTTCTTTAAACCTCTAGATACTAACGAACGGCTAAGTGAGCACATAGCTGTCAGCTGATCATATGTAGCTTTTACTTCCAAAATATCGTGTACCGCATTACCACTAGAGCGGTTAACTTGCTTAGCAAGAAGACACAGTACAATAAACAATTTCAACGCAGCGATATCATCACTAACACTCCTTCCACCACTAAAGGACTCTCTTAAAGCTCCCTCAGATATCCAATTCGAGGGCATTTTAGACCACAGCATTAAAGTCATCTCATTACCGCCATAAAGTCATTAATGAACACAAGCAAGTCACTTCCAAATAAGACTAATACTAAAATAAGAGTCGTTATCTGAGGTTGTATCTTAGCGACTCTTTCCAAATTACTTACAAACTGATCTAACATCACTAGCTCCCAAAAATCTTCTAACAAACTGACCTTGAGTACTTTTTACATGAAGCGTTGCTTTGTTTAAACATGTCGGCGCTGAATCTTTCTAGAGAATACAAAATGGCATAAATAGCTAAACAACTGAAATAAAACAATTAAATAGAGCAATAAAAACCACCATTAGTTCACGGTATTACTCTATTAGTTCATAGGAAATGAGACAGGAGCAGTCATTTAACTGTCGATGTAAGTTATTCAGGGGCCAATATAAACAACCTATTATAGGGAGTCGAAGAGCAAACCCACTTTCCGAAGGAACGCTCCAGTCTTTGGTAACTTTTCTATTTTAGAAATCAGCCAACCATGCCCACCGAGGAACCTATCCAATTCGGTTCGAGATAATTTAGCGTTAGAATAACTCACCAACTTACGAACAACTTCAACAAGTTCCTCATCCCTTCGATTCCAATCCACTCGGTCTACATGCTGTGTTTGAGTCGGTTCTGGAAGTACACTTTCGAGCCATTCACGATCATGTGAGTACAACCAAAAAAAGGCAGCTTCAAGGGTATATTTAACCTTTTGACGATAAACATCTGGATTTGAAGTAATAAATCGCATTATTTGATAACGATATTTACGCCGAAAAGACTCAGCTTTACACCTTTTTCGCCACTCTACTAGCCCTGTAGTCGTAGAGATAATTAGTTCTATACTACCAGTCGAAATACCATGACGTTTAGCTAAAACATCGCGATGAAAACCTTTTTTAGCTAAGTGAACTACAGCAGCTTTAAGGCTTGGGGTAATTATTCTTGGTTTCAAATTGACCGGAATGTTGTTCTTCAAAGCGATGCTTTTCACATAACATCGACTTCTATCAATTTCCCGACTTACTGCTGCCATGGATAATCCAGATCTCAATAAATCGCAACATTGTTCCTCTTTGCTTGGTAACGCTGTATGAGTATTCGACCCAGTATCTGTTTTGTCACAGCTCTTAATTCGAGATAGATAGAACCCCAACAGTAAATGCTTAAATGGATGTTGAGGATATTGGCCAGAAAGTATAGTGGAAACAAATCGATAGTCTTCTGATGACCTAATCGACAGATCTGAATGTGTGGGAAACAATGCCTCTGATAATTCAAACAACTCCCTTGTTATGATCTTTCGTTTAACTCTGCCACTTAATGTCAAACCACCATTAATACCTAATTGTTTAAGATATGTGTTACACAAAGCCTTATAGCTTGGTTTCTTAGACTTTAAGCTTTGGACTTGATTAGATACAAATTGTGCGAAATCTCTAGCTAGATCATCACAGTAGATAGATTCACTTCCCACATAAGGAAGTAGCTGACCGTTAACGTGATTTCGGCTTGGGAGCTCATTATGAATTAGCCATACTTTATGCTTAGAACAAGCTTCAATTCCGGGAACTTGATGAATTAGATGCCAATAAGCGACACCAAAGTCGTATAAATTATCTTTAGCACATATCGGACAGTGCTTCACAGATAAGTGTTCTTTTTCACGAAAGGTAGAAAGCTGACTAGCCCTTATGATCTCATTTGAGCTTGCCGAGACGTCGTCAACAATCACACGATATTGCGGCACGTAATAAGAAAATAGAGGACGAAGTGTTTGATCTAATAGGATATTTTGTGGCGATTCATTAGAGAACTGACCAATAACGTGCAGATTCGATGTAAGGTAAGGGTGAATAGAAGCTTTCTCGTCTCCCAAGAGCTGCTTTAGCGCTTGCGCAGGAGTGTATTCACAAATAGCCAAATAACGGCATATACGGCTAAAGAGAGACTCATCAGGTAGTGCTTTAGGCAGCTGCATGATGAACCTCCTGTTTAGATAAGACCTATTAATTAACTATAGGCGAGTTCTGAGAGTGGACCGTCAAGAACGATGTTTCGAGATCTTAGATAACGCATAGGGTCCTCTAATCCTGCAGCTTGCTGGAACAGGTCAGGGTCATCAATTCGAGCTTTTAAATCAACAGCTTCAACTAGTTCAATAAGCTTGGAAGCAAACTCTGGATGTTGTGGTTTGGTGATATCACCTGTTTTATCGACAGTTTTTACCACTGGGGTTTCTATACTCCGAGTACTACGTTTCCTACCCTTGGGTAGTGAAATAGCCACTTTGAGATCATTCACTTCTTCAGTCTGTCTTGAAAGCCCGCATGCAACAGTATTACCTGATTCTAACGTTGCAGGCGTAATACGCTCATCATCACCGCCAATAACTAACCGTTGTGCTTCTCGGTAAGTGCGGCTCGCCATATCAATATTACCAACCGAAAGTGCATGAAGTGCGTCATTAAGCTCTTCCGAAAGCTCCGTATAAACGTTTGTCCATTGGTATTGCCATAACTGATCTACAAACGCGTTCCATGAAACACTGTCCCGACCTAATACAGACATAGTGTGGTGATAGCCACTTTCAGCACGACGAGCCGCCTTAAGTTCTTTTATTAAGGATTGATCAAACGGAGGATTTGCTACGAAGAAAAGCGGAACACCCAATTTATTCATCAATCGGTGTAAAAATTTTAATAAGTTGTTTTCTCCACCTGTTCGCTTGAACTTTAGGTTCTGCATTTCATCAATAACGAGCATGCCAATAAAGCTTGATTTCATGCACTGCTCTAACTGCCGAACTAAAGCACCTATCGTTCCTGCTGGCTTTGTTTTTTCCCTATCAAGAGTTAGATCTAATGTCGATAATATCTCTTCACACAAGTCCCTAACGCTTGAGTTACTAGGACAATCCACTTTAATCCACACAACTTGCTTCCTAAGCTCTAATGGTTGCCCTTGATATAACTCATGCTCAATAACATTCGGGAAGTAGCTTAAAACTTGCTCCACCATTGAAGTTTTACCAACACCACTTTCACCAATAAGAGTAAGTCCGTCACCTTTAGGCTGAAAGAAGCCTGTACGTGGTTCTATATCGGGTCTTTCATCGACTAAATAGTGTAGATATTGCGCTGTTGTTGGGCTAAGTGGGTTCTTTGCTGAATAGCCCTTTTTTATAGCTCTCTCTACCGCTCTGAAGCACGCTTCATAGTCAATCAGAGGTTGTCTGATTTCTTCTATACGATTTAGATATTCATCACGCACTAATGGATCTGGGTGATCGGCTATGTCTTCTGCATAGTCAGGGTAGTTACTAAAATCCTCCATGACACTTTCCCACGTTTTCTTAACTGGAAGCGCTTCTATAAGAGGGTTCCCTTGATGCTCTGGCAGAATTGCATCTTGATATGTAGCAGGTTCAATTCTCATAGCTCACCTCGGGTAGTTCTTCTTTTTCTACCTTTTGGCAACGGAATAATTTTGTTACCTGTAGATAAAGGGGCAGGCACATCATTGGCATCCGAAGTCTCAAGTGGTGGTGCAATCATATTGGTGGTGGCTTCTAGCTCTTCTTTTCGACGTTGACGAGTGTTAGCTGTTTTATCCCTAAAAGAGACCTTCTCTGCATCTTTGCTTCTTTTCTTTGCTTGACGGGTTATTTCCTGGCGATGTTTATGGTCGTCAATTGAGGTCGTTGATATTGGTGTTAACTCTTTCTTAGTATCAAGCCAATCCTGTATAAAGTCAGATTCATACATAGACTTATCACCCAACATTCGACTCCGAGGCAGCAAGTTACACCTAATGAACTCCTTGTTTTTATCTAAGCGAACATAGATGTAATTCGTTGTATTTTCATCAATACGCGCCTCTAGTCTCCAGCGCCCAGATGACCTAGCGACCGATGCCAAATTAAGTTCTTCAACTTCTGAGCACGAGTAATACATACCATTAAAATATATTCCGCTTCGAGTCATACTGACCTCTGCTGAAGGCAACAACCTAGCTATAACTTCATCACCATTAGCTGATTGAAGTTCATGACGATGCTTTGCGATATGTATTTTCCAATAGTTAATAGGTGTCGGAGATAGGTCATTCTCGATAAGCAAAGGGCTAGAAAAAGCTAAACCATCAAGAATCGAACGATTATGTTCTAGTACCGCTTTTATTATTTCAGCGGTAACTTCCTTAAGCGTATAGATCGCGTCTTTTCGTGGATCTCGACTACCTCGTATAACCTGTCCACCTCTCGTTGTACCCAGTAACTCATGAAGTACCTCTTTATTGATAATATCAAAGCGCTTCTCTACCACACCCTTACAGTCTGGCCTATATGGTGGAGTAAACGATAGTTTCGTCATTGGCGTCAGTGCTTTGTTGGGTTGCACCCCAATCATTTCACCATTGTCACAAACCAGCTCATTAGGGATGTGGGCACAAGGCCATTCTGAATCTTCAATATCTACGCCAAAGCTTTTACAGTAAGTAGATTTAGGTAAGAAACTATTCGTTAATGCCTGACGTGCTGCTCGCCATGAAGCATGATAAAGCGATACATGCATGCCAACTATCATTCGGCTCGCTCTGTCTGCAACGATATAAATCGTCGGACGCCCTAAGATATACTGAGACCCAAGCTCAGATACGATATGCACATCAGCAACGGTTGCATCAATTTCGAAGTGAGCTCCAGGCAAGTAACTTCGATCAGTTATACTCCCTAACGCAGCTCTTTTGTTTCTGAGGTAATCGTTTTCTGAGGTTCGTTGTTTGATTGTTTGTTCTTTACTAAATAGCTTTGTTCGCCAATAACTAAACTGTTTTTTGGTTGGGACTAAAGGAGGCCTACCACAAGTTTCAGCTAATTTTATCTCTTTTGAATAGCTATCTTTAAGCAAGTTGTCATAAGTTTTTGCCAGCGTCAGCCCTAATTCTTTGAGGTAATATTTCTTTAACGCTTTTTTGAATTTGTTTTTGTCATCATCACTGACAATATACTTAGCCGCTCTATCGACAGCTATCGTTCTTGGTTGTTTTGGTGCTCCCAAGGATTTCGTTGTTTGAGCTCGCTCTCGCCCAGAACCTCCACTTTTCGAAAAGGCGGGCAATAGAGCCATTTTGTCTTGCCCATTTCGCCAATATAAAGTCAGTAATCTAGATAAAGATTTACGGTCGACACCCACGTCTTTAGCATATTCAGCAAGCTGAGATACGCGTTTCTTAGTCGCATAATCAAAAACAAAGGATCGATCGAATACAATACCTTTGATGTAACCATAATTTTTATCTCGGCGACTAATATGTTCATCTGAAATATTACCTTCATCAACCAGAAGATAGGTTGGCAACTCATAATGTGCTTTTTGGGCTTTGCGGCTAGAAACGAGTTCAATAAAGCTTTCTAGTGAAACGGCTATAGGCCTTACCGTTGTTGAAGTATCAGCAAGCGAAAATAAAATGACAGACTCAACATCTTGCATGATATCCAGCAAACGATAGAGCCCATCTTCAAACAGACCCGAATCATTCACTCTCCAAACGCTATTTCTAGGAAGATCCATATAGAATACCGCCTTGGTGTTCGGCTACATATTTCACATCAATAAGCCCAGATTCAGAGATGTTAGTCGATAGATCTACATCAATAAATTTATCAGCTATGAGGTAACGAATTAACAATAGAGCATCATCATCAGATGTAATATTCATTGATATTAACTGATTACTTAGGTCTTCAATAAAGTGTTGCCCAATATCCAGAACAGAGAGAGCACAATCAACCTGATCACTAGAAAAGACTTTTGGGCTCTCACGAAAAGGGGATGTTGCCCAATGAAGGTTACTACTTTGAACTCTCGTTAATTCATTTCCCGTAAAGTAACTAAATTTAACTCCAAGTAATTCCCAACAGACTCGCTCGATATCTAGTTTTTCAAGTACGCGTAGATCACCCGAGTCATCTTCGGGTTTTACAGAAATTGCATGATATGTAGTACCTTGAGGGGAGTCTATCGTGAGCAACTGATCCGTTGTCATGATAATAGGCTCTTTAGATTGAGGGTGTTTAGGGTGTTCTACACCAAGTGTTCTAGCTATTTTTTGCGTGTAATTTAAAGGAAGAAGTGGAAATTGCTCTCTAATATCAATGACACTATTTGAAAACTCAGCAAGGTAGAAGTGCTCACTTTCAATTGAAGACATCATATGGTGATCTCGTTGAGACTTTCTACCATAGATCAGTGAGCGTGTACCTTTAGATTTTACATCCTGAATCCTAAGCCAAGGTTTGTAGTTAAAGCCTTGCCCAATCCCGTATTTATTCTTTAATGCTCGTTCAAAATCTTTAAACGATTCTAGCTTTCGCCCACGTCCCATACTAAATCCAACAAAGTTTGCCTATATTAACCATAGTAAACAGGGCCACTACGGGCAAACTTTATTGTCTCAAAACGCTCTTACGGGCAAACTTTAGCGCTTACGGGCAAACTTTATTGTCTCTACACAGCTTAAACCCACTGACCTGCTGCAAAGCCAGAACTCCAACACCATTGGAAGTTGTAACCACCAAGCCAGCCCGTTACGTCCATCACCTCACCAACGAAGAATAAGCCTTTGATGTTCTTACATTCCATGGTTTTGGATGACAGGTGATCGGTATCTACGCCGCCTAGAGTCACTTCTGCAGTCCGATAGCCTTCTGTACCATTTGGTGCGACTTTCCAGTTTTCTAGATGCTCAACAATGCCATTAAGCTGCTTTTCGTTGAACTGCTTGAGCGGCTTGTCTTCAAGCTCTTTGCGGTCAATCAGTACTTCTACAAAACGCTTTGGTAATGCTTTCGCTAAGGTGTTTTTCAGGCTCTGATTTGGGTGTTTCTCTCGAGAGTTTTCAAGTAGTTCAGCAACGTCCACTTCTGGTACTAGATTAATCGAAACCGATTGACCCGCTTTCCAGAACGAAGAAATTTGCAATACCGAAGGACCAGATAAGCCGCGGTGGGTAAACAGCAACGCTTCTTTGAATAAGGTGCCGTCTTGCGCGGTGATCTCGGCAGGAATCGCGATTCCTGAAAGCTCAGCAAAGGCTTCTTTGTCTTCTTTATGCAGAGTAAATGGCACCAAACCGGCTGTAGTCGGCATCACAGACAAGCCAAACTGCTCGGCAATCTTATAGCCAAATGGCGTCGCGCCTAGTTTCGGCATCGATAAACCGCCCGTCGCCACGACAAGTGAGTCACACTCAACTTCGTCGGTATTAAGGTGCATCTTAAAGCCAGCGTCTGTTTTTTCGATGGAGTGAACATCACAACGGTAGCGCTGTTCAACTTTCGCCTGCTTACACTCTTCAAGCAACATGCTCACGATGTCTTTTGCAGTGTGGTCATTCACACAGAACAATTGGCCGTGGTCTCGCTCTTCGAACTCAATACCGTACTTGCTCACCATCGAGATAAAATCCCAGTTGGTGTATTGAGATAAGGCTGACTTCACGAAGTGAGGGTTGTTACATAGGAAGTTGTTGGCTGAAACATCATAGTTAGTGAAGTTACAACGGCCGCCACCTGAGATTAAAATTTTTCTGCCTGGTTTCTTTGCATGATCAACCACCAGCACTCGTCGGCCACGTTTACCCGCTTCCGCAGCACACATTAAGCCCGCGGCGCCCGCACCAATTACGATTACATCAAACTTTTCACTCATTGGGGTTCTGCTTTCTTCACTTTTGCACCTCGAGTACGCCCTGTTCTCGAAATGCCATCAATAAAAAAGGATGTGCATAAACAGCACATCCTTACTAATTGCTCGCTATTCTAGCGGCAATTTTAAACTTTGCAATTGATGTTCAATTGTACAATTTGCAGACAGCAGCAAAACCACTACTTGGCTTAGCGAACCAACAACCGAAGCTTTACACCAAAACCTAAACTCTACTTCACACGTACTAAATAACTTAGACGATGAAAGAAGACAGCAACGTTACACCCAGCAGAGCGGAAGAAAGTATAAACAACTGTCTTACGCGATCACACTTCGACATAAACACTTCGTCGTGATGATGGTGGTACTCTTTGCTTTTGATGTAACTAAACAAGCGAACCTGCTTGGTCATATTGCCATGAGTTGTGAAGAATCCACCTCCGTCTACTTGTTGATAAAGTAGAGGATGTGCTTCTCGCATTATATAAATGAGTGTTCTTAGCGCAGTAAAATATCGCGCCCAGTTCACGCAAGTCACAACCATTAGTGCAAATAGAATAGTGTCGCCGCTGATCATCCTTTCCTCCCTACATCTTCATAAGAAAACTCAAAAGAAAAAGATAATCAGTGTCTTTCCCGTACTACCTAAACGGCAGGAGCTTCCATAATTGAAGATGAACCATCTTTTGCCAATTGCGCTAGGTCTTTATCAATAAAGAACAGTGCTTTACCGTCTTCACCAACAAGCTCTAGCTTATCCAATACACCTTTAAACAACTTCTCTTCTTCGTGTTGCTCTGCAACGTACCATTGCAGGAAGTTAAAGGTTGAGTAATCTTGTGTGCTGAAAGCAACGTGAGCCAGTTTGTTGATCTTTTGAGTAATCATTTGCTCATGTTCATAAGTTTCACGGAACACAGCACCAAGGCTATCAAATTCATGTTTTGGCGCTTCAATCGCACCTAGAATTGGCATTGCACCTGTTTCACTTACGTAAGTGAAAAGACGCTGCATATGTTCCATTTCTTCTACTGCATGAACACGCAGAAACTCTGCTGCACCTTCAAATCCTTTGTCTTCACACCAAGCACTCATTTGTAAGTATAGATTGGATGAGAAAAATTCTAGGTTAATTTGATCATTCAGTTGCTCAACCATAGTTTTTGACAGCATTTAAGACTCCTAATTACATCCTCAATTTTCTCTACTATATCACTATTTAATGAATATCTCGCAGGCCATTAGTTAACCAATATTTCGAGCTGTCATTACGCAAGACAGTGGATATGAGATCACTTCAGCAAAAAAAACCATCGCATAGTGCTAATCTTAAATCAGACAATGAATAAAGGAGGTAGCGATATGAGTTACAAACATATTTTGGTCGCGGTCGATTTATCAGAAGACAGCAAATTAATTGTGGATAAAGCGGTAGCATTGGCTAAGCCATTGGAAGCCAAAGTCTCTTTTATCCATATCGATATTAACTACGCAGAGCTGTATACCGGCCTGATTGATATCAACATGGCCGAAACCCAGCACAACGCGATGGAAGCGTCTCGTATTCAGCTGCAAAATTTTGCGGAGCACGCCCAATACCCGATCACCCATACCTTAGTAGGCAGTGGTGATTTGAGTCATGAGCTGTGTGACACCATCAACGAGTTCAATGTTGATCTCGTGGTTTGCGGTCACCATCAAGACTTTTGGAGCAAGCTGCTCTCTTCAACACGCCAACTGATCAACGCCTCTCCGGTTGATATGCTGGTCGTGCCTCTAAGAGATTCAGAAGACTAATGATTTAAGGTTAGGTAACATACAGCTCATATCTTATTAACGAAGTTTTACTATGAGCTATTTAGCTGGTGTTACCCTCCTATGGGCCTTCTCCTTTAGCCTGATCGGCGTTTACCTTGCGGGTCAGGTTGATTCTTGGTTCTCTGTTTTAATGCGTGTTGCCCTTGCTGGCGTCGTATTTCTTCCTTTCCTAAAGTTTCGCGGCGTATCGCGTAAGCTGATCGCTAAATTGATGGCAATTGGTGGTATCCAGCTTGGCCTGATGTACTGCTTCTACTATCAGTCTTTCTTACTGCTATCCGTTCCTGAAGTCCTTTTGTTTACTGTCTTTACCCCAATTTACGTCACGCTCATTTATGACTTTCTCAAAGGGCAATTCTCTCCGTGGTACCTAGTGACAGCGGCAATTGCGGTATTGGGCGCGGTATTCATTAAGTTCGCAGGTATTAACGAAAACTTTTTAGTCGGCTTCCTCGTCGTGCAAGGCGCGAACCTGTGCTTTGCTATTGGTCAGGTGGGCTACAAGGTGGTGATGGAGAAGGAATCGACCGAGTTGCCTCAGCGAACCGTATTTGGTTACTTCTACTTAGGGGCGCTATGTGTCGCGTCAGTGGCTTTCATGCTACTAGGCAACCCAGAGAAACTGCCCACCACCACACTTCAATGGGGAATCCTGATCTACCTTGGCTTGATTGCGTCGGGGCTGGGTTACTTTATGTGGAATAAAGGCGCGTGCATGGTGAATGCTGGCGCGCTGGCAGTGATGAACAATGCCTTGGTTCCTGCTGGTCTGGTGGTGAATATCCTGATTTGGAACAGAGATGTCGATTTGGTTCGCTTGTCTATTGGTGGCGCCGTTATCTTATTCTCTTTATTCGTCAATGAGACGTGGGTGAAGAAGCGCGTAGCAAGATCCGCAAGCAACGCTTAGCTGATTTGAACGAGCTACATGAGTCAGCTCGGATAACCCCAAAAAGCAAAAGAGCGACCTAAGGTCGCTCTTTTTAAATCATCGCTGTAGCAATAAACCATTCAAATCAACTTCAGTGAATTTGATTGTGGCTCACTACCTGAGTCTTGGTTTCAGTGAAGGCAACATCATCAAGTTGTAGGTTGATTCGTTCCAATTCACTTTCCAGCTTCTGACTTTTCTTAAACAGCTTTTGCTGCTTCTTAATCATCTTCGCCAGTTTCTTATTGTACTTCTCTTGTTTCTTAGCCGCTTTCTTCGCTTGTTTGAGTTCAGCTTTCTCATCACCGCTCGCCTTCGCCATCAGTTTTTTCAGCTTGGCTTTTTTCTGTGCGGCTTCTTTTTTGGCAAGCTCAGGGGCCATATCAGCGGCGGCTGGATCGAACATTTGTACGCTCGGTTCAATTGCCTCGTTGATTTCCGCAAGCGACAGTTCTGGTGCAGGTAATGTTTCCGCTAGCAGGCCGCATGCGACTTTCTCTTCAACGGGTTTGTTTTGACAACCAAGAGGTGGAATTGCGGTGGGTTTGCATAGATTCGCTTGATCCGCCGAAGAACGCGCGCAAGAACGACACACGAACTTAGGTTCAGTCACCAAGCTGTGGATCTCGCCCAAGTGTTCGGTGATATCTCGACGGTTTAACTTACAAAAGCGTTTAGCCATGCTTCAACTCCAGCTAAGAATAATAATGATTCTTAGTTAGATATACATCTGTAACGCGACTATCGCAAGTGTTAAATGGCAATTTATCGTATTTATGACGGGAAATTTTCTTAGCGTGTATCTAAGTTATTGATGCTTCAATTAAGTCATTGATGCTTTCACATAGACGTCAAAACGGTTCTTTTTGGTTTCGATCGCCATGCTCGGTTTTTGCTCGTCTAACCAAGCTGCGTAATCCGGTCTTTTAACCACAACTCGCTTCGATGCCAACTTCATCGCTGGCTCAAATAGGCCATCAGCATCCAGATCGGCCCCCACCAAAGATTGGAATACGCGCATCTCTTTCTTAACCAGAGCCGATTTCTTTTTGTTCTCTGGGTGTGGGTACATTGGGTCGAGGTACACCACGTCTGGCTGTTCGAAGTCAGGATCGTTGCTGAGCTTATCCAACGCATCGTGACTGGATGCGTGAATCAGCTTCATACGCTCACTTACCCAACCACCGATGTCTGGGTCTTGTTGCGCTCGCTGCAAGCCATCATCAAGCAGTGCAGCCACAACTGGATGACGCTCGACCATTTGCACCTTACAACCTAGAGAAGCCAACACAAACGCATCGCGCCCTAAGCCTGCAGTACCATCAAGAATAGTTGGCGTTGCGCCTTTGTTTAAACCAGCTGCTTTGGCAATCGCCTGACCTTTACCACCGCCAAACTTACGTCGGTGACCAACAGCGCCTCCCACTAAATCAACAAAGATAGCGCCAAGCTTAGGCTCATCGACTTTACGTAGCTCAAGTCGCTCACTAGTCAGTACCAAAGCAAAATCACTGCTTTCATCATGAGATAAGTTCCAGCGGGTCGCTAAGTCATTCAAATGATCGATTTGGGTAGCATCTTCGCAAATCAGTTGTAGTTGCAAGGTCGTCTCCAACAGACAGTAGTATTCAAAACAAAAGAGGCAACCAGTTTACCTGATTGCCTCAACAATACATATTAGCGGTGAAAAGTATTCCCAGCTAAAGTCGGCTTACCTAAACCAATGGCTCTGTCTCTCGCTCTTGTCTTAACTCTTCAACAAGCTCTGCGAGTGGCTTAGGTCGCCCTATGATGTAGCCCTGCGCGTAGTTCACACCCAGTTCGATAAGCTTGTCGATAATCTGGGTATTTTCAACGAACTCAGCCACGGTGTGCTTGCCCATCTGCTTGGCAAGATCATTGATCGAGCGAACCATCACATGGTCCATCTCATTCACATCAATATCACGTACAAACAAGCCATCGATCTTCACAATATCGACAGGCAGCTTTTTCAGATAGCCAAATGACGATAGCCCTGAGCCAAAATCATCCAATGCAATCATGCAGCCAAGCTCTTTGATTCGAGTGAAGAACTTGATCGCCTGCTTCATGTTACTCATGGCCGCTGTTTCGGTGATCTCTAAACAAATCTTATGACACGGTATCGATGAATCGCTCAGGCTATCTATCAAAAATTCGACAAACTCACGGTTACCCATCGAGTGACCGGAAAGATTGATTGAACACATCCCCAGTTCCTCAATAACCTCAGGGCGTTGCTCCAACCAACCCAAGGTTTGACTGACGACTTGGCGGTCAATCAAATGCGCGATGTTATAACGCTCTGAGGCTGGCATGAAGATCCCCGGGGAGATGTATTCCCCTTGGATGTTCTTGATGCGGACCAAGATTTCAAAGTGCATTTTATCGCTGTATTCATCTAGGCCAAGAATTCGCTGCGCAAACAACTCTAAGCGATCGTTAGCCAAGGCCTCATGCACTAGGTTAACGCACTCCATCTCAAGATGGCGACGACGCAGGTCTTCATCATCTTGATGGTAAAGATGATAGCGATTGCGACCTTCTTCTTTAGCGGCATGACAAGCTGCATCCGCCTGAGCGTGCACCATCTGTGGTGAAGCTGCTGTATGGTCGATCAATCGAATACCGATAGAGCACGTCAGGTTGAGTCGAATATCATCCCACAAGAATGGGTTCTCACTCATCATCGAGATAATACTGCGACACACATTCACCGCATCTCGTTCAGTACAGTCTTTCATCAGCACAGCAAACTCATCACCACCCATTCGCGCTAACACCGCATTGTAAGGCAGTACGTCTTCTAGCAGTTTGGCGCTAAACAAGATCGCAGCATCACCCGCTTCATGTCCTGCGGTATCGTTCAGCACTTTCAGCTGATCCAAATCTAGGAACAACATTGCGTGAGTTCGCATGTGGCTCTCAACCTCTTTCAGCGCCTTTTGCAGCTCTTGCTCAAAGTGGTTGCGGTTAAAGGTGTCAGTCAGTAGGTCATAGCGAGCCTGATACTCTAGCTTTTCAGAAAGCTCGTGCGTTTCGGTGATGTCTTCACCCACAATCAACAGCTGATCAGACTCCACCAACGGGCGGATATTTTCACGAATCCAGCTCTTGCTGCCGTCGGCATGGCGATATTCGATATCACGACGCCACACACCACGAATCTTATGCTGAGGTTGCAGCAAGATATGACGAGGAATCATCGCGTTCTCATCAACATAGAATTCTCTAGGGCGATGGCCCAACAACTGATCGAGAGGGTATCCCAAAAGCTCTTCGGCAAACTGGTTCACTTGTTGAATGCGATTATTGCCATCGAGCGTAATCATCATCACCGGCTGTTTGTCGTAATACAGCTTCAAGTTTGCTTCACGTTGGAACAGCTTATTCTCAGCAAGCTTACGTGAGGTCACGTCGCGCGCCTCAAAGAGAAACTGAATGTCTTCGTCTTCACTGCCCGGCATCGGCTTCAATGAAATATCCAACACCATCGCACCGCGATCTCGACACCACACCTCGGCTTCAAATCGTAAGGCTGGGTGCTCACTTTTTGCGATGAAATATTCGGCTAGCACTTCTCGCGCAGAACTTTCCCAATGTTGGTGTTGTTGCAGCGGCGTTCCCAGTTTATAGCCTTGATTATAAAGCAGCTCATGTAACTTGCTGTTACTCGACAGCAGCACGCCACCCTTATCAATGATGCCCATAAATTGCAGGCTCTGATCAAATATCGACTCCAACAGTCGTTGGCTTTGGCGACTTGCACGTTCGCTCTTCTTCAGACGGTTAAGGTAATACACCAACACCGCGATAACACACGACATGCTCAAGAACATTAAACCGATGGTGCGAATTTCATCGCGATAGCGCATTAAGAATGACTTCGGCTTATTGAGGAAGGTTACTGAGGCTTCATTCTCTGCACCCAAATCCCAACGTGAGATCTGTTGGTAATCGAGTTTGATTTCTGGCGCGCCAGCAACCACCAATGGCAATGGAGCCTTAGGATTGTTCAGCACGCTCAACAGCACGCGCCCCGTGTCTCGACCTTGCGTTTCTCCACTGTGGATCACGCCACCAATCGCACCAAACCCAAGTCCTAAATCATGCACAATATACAATGGCATCTGAGTTTTTTTGTTGAGCTGACGCCAGTCTTCTTTGCTGCTGACCCGACCATTGATGTCGCGGTAGTAGGCCCAGAACAACAAGCTTTTAGTTAGATCAGCGCGTTGCGCGAACGTCATCAGTTCTTGATAAGAATCAGGCGTATATTGCTCCACCATCCCAGAAAACTCAGGGCGTTTTTGTAGAAATAAATCCACTTGAGCGCGAATAGCTTCACCCGTTACCGAGTGATCGGTAACCACGTAAACTTTTTTAACCGTCGATTGAAGTCGATTGATCAGCTCAATATTGCTCGCCATATCAATATCTTCAGTGATACCGGTTGCGTGCAAGCCTTCAATCATTTGCGGAGAAAAATTGTTGATGCCACCAAAAATAACGGGCGTGCCATTGAGTTCGGGCGCTAAGCGTTTCATCAGATTGAGGGCGTTATTATCACTGACGACTACAGCGGCAAACTCTTCATGCGACAGCTTAGTGCGGTATAGCTGATAAATTCGCTCTAAGTATTCAGCGTTTTGAGTTCGCTTGGTATCGAGATAAACAACCCGGTAAGATAACCCATCGCGATCGAGCTCATCAGATAGTCCTTTATGGAAATCATCTGTCCAGAAAAAGCCTTGATGATAAGAGTGAATAACCAACACATCTTTTGCCTGAGCTGAAGCAAAAACACTCCAACACATCACAATAAAAAATAACGAAAATCGCACTGAATTCACCCTAACCCTATAGTTACTGCTAATATTATCACCCTTGGCTATGATGTGTACTCAAGCCGGTATGTTTTTCATTCAACCTAAGGATTATGCATGTCCACAACCACAGCTCGTCTAGATGATCTAGACCGTGCCATTCTCAAAACCTTGATGGAAGATGCACGAACTCCTTACGCTGAAATGGCAAAGCAGTTCGATGTCAGCCCTGCGACGATTCACGTTCGCATCGAAAAGATGAGATCGGCAGACATTATCGAGCGAACGGAAGTTGTGGTAAACACCAAAAAACTGGGTTACGACGTGTGTTGCTTTATTGGCATCAACCTTAATGCTGCCAAAGATTACCACTCGGCGATCGCTAAGCTGAATGCCTTAGACGAAGTGGTTGAGGCGTACTACACCACTGGTGCTTACAATATCTTTGTAAAGCTGATGTGTAAGTCGATAGAAGAGCTGCAGTTTGTATTGATCGATAAGCTGCAAGCGATCGATGAAGTTCAGTCGACAGAGACACTGATTTCATTGCAGAACCCTATCAACCGCAATGTGAATCCATAACATTGATTCGCCTTGCTTGGCATAACGCACAGACAAAAAAAGAGCCTCTAACTAGAGGCTCTTTTCGCAATAAACTAGATAGTTACCGTGATTATGCGTTGATTCCCGCGTGGCGCAGCATTGCGTCGATTTGTGGCTCACGACCACGGAAGCGTTTGAACAGCTCCATTGGCTCTTCACTGCCACCCATTTCAAGGATGTTGTTCAGGAAGCGATTACCCGTTTCAGTGTTGAAGATACCCTCTTCTTCAAATGCTGAGAACGCATCTGCCGATAGCACTTCTGCCCACAGGTAGCTGTAGTAGCCCGCGCTGTAACCACCAGCAAAGATGTGACCAAAGCTGTGTGAGAAACGGTTCCAATCTAGGCTTGGCAGTACCGACACCTTAGACTTAACATCCGCTAGCGTTTCTAGTACGCGAGCACCCACTTCAGGGTCGTATTCTGTGTGTAGCGTGAAATCGAACAAACCAAGCTCTAGCTGACGCAGGATAAACATCGCAGATTGGAAGTTCTTCGCCGCTAGCATCTTCTCTAGCATCTCTTTTGGTAGCGCTTCACCCGTTTCGAAGTGACCAGAGATGAACGACAGCGCTTCTTCTTCCCAACACCAGTTTTCTAGGAACTGACTTGGTAGCTCAACCGCATCCCAAGGCACACCATTGATACCCGCAACTGCGCCCGCTTCTACTTGCGTTAGCATGTGGTGGATACCGTGGCCAAACTCGTGGAACAGAGTCACGACTTCATCATGAGTAAACAGTGCTGGCTTATCACCAACTGGCTTGTTGAAGTTACACGTTAGGTAAGCGACGGGCGTTTGTAGCTCGCCAGATTCAGTAATACGACGACCACGACAGTCATCCATCCAAGCGCCGCCACGTTTGTGCTCACGTGCGTATAAATCTAGGTAGAAGCTACCGCGCAGTGCACCTGTCGCATCAAAGATATCAAAGAAGCGCACAGAGTCATGCCATGTGTCGACACCTTCACGCTCTGTTACCGACATACCAAACACACGGTTAAGCACCTCAAACAGGCCTGAAACCACATTCGATTCAGGGAAGTATGGGCGAAGCTCTTCATCAGAGATCTCGAACAGGTTCTGCTTCTGCTTTTCGCTGTAGTAAGCGATGTCCCATAGGTTTAGCTCAGAAACACCAAATTCTTTCTCTGCAAACTGACGCAGCTCTTCAACTTCACGCTCACCTTGTGGTTTTGCTTTTACTGCTAGGTCGTTCAGGAAGCCAAGCACTTGGTCTGGCGTTTCTGCCATCTTAGTCGACAGTGATTTTTCGCTGTAAGTACTGAAACCAAGCATGCGCGCGATCTCGTGGCGCAGCTTAAGTTGCTCGGTGATGATCTCAGTGTTGTCCCACTTACCTGCGTTTGGACCGCGATCTGAAGCGCGCGTTACGTACGCTTCATAAAGCTCTTTACGCAGTTCTTGGTTATCACAGTAGGTCATCACAGGTAGGTATGATGGGATATCTAAAGTCAGTAGGTAGCCTTCTTGCTCTTTAGACTCAGCCGCCGCTTGAGCTGCCGCCAGTGCTGATTCAGGCATACCTGCCAGCTCAGCTACGTCTGTGATCTGCTTGCTCCAACCCATGGTTGCATCAAGCACGTTATTTGAGAATTGAGAGCCTAACTCAGACTGGCGCTTGCTGATCTCGCCGTAACGATGCTGTTCATCTGCAGGTAAGCCAATGCCCGACAATTCAAAGTCGCGCAGTGCGTCGGTAATAGTTTTTTGTTGAGCTCGGTTCAGTGCAGAGAATGCTTCACTCGCCTTGATCGCTTTATACGCTTCGAACAAGCCTTTGTGTTGGCCAACCCAAGTGCCGTATTCAGATAGCACAGGTAAGCAGCTCTCATACGCTTCACGCAGTTCGTCACTGTTCACGACAGAGTTCATATGGCTTACAGGTGACCAAATGCGACCTAAACGATCATCCACTTCTTCAATTGGAGCAACTAGGTTGTCCCAGCTTGGTGAAGTATTACCTTCAAGTACTTGTTCTATCTTGTTGCGACACGCTTCAATCACTTGCTCAACTGCAGGCTTTACGTGCTCTGGCTTGATCTGTGAAAACGGAGGTAAGTCCGTGAAGGTTAATAGCGGATTAGACATATAAACATTCCTTTGGCTTTAGAGACTTTCGTCTTTTTTGTAATGAGGTCGTCTTACAGTCATCAGGCTAAAGTTCGCCCTAAAAAATCACCTGCGAATAGTTATTAAATAGTGCCCATAAAGGCAAATTTCAATAGTAGAACCAATAACTAACTGCAGATAGCTGACGACTGTCCCTGAATTGTTCGAGAATTTATGGTCCATTGAGGGTTATAATAGTCTGATTAACCCCACCTACACTAACCACACTCTAATTCGAGAGTGTTACGAGAGTTTAATTTGTTAAGTTATCGCCACAGCTTCCACGCAGGTAACCATGCCGACGTAGTAAAGCATATCGTACAGAGCCTTATTCTTAATTCTTTGAAACAAAAGGATAAGCCTTTTGTTTATCATGACACTCACTCTGGTGTAGGTCGTTACGACTTAACGCATGAATGGTCTGAAAAAACCGGTGAATACAAGCAAGGTATTGCTCGTGTGTGGGAGCAAACAGACCTTCCTGAAGACATTCAAAGCTACCTTGAGTCTATTTCCATTCTCAATAATGGCGAGAAACTGCGTTACTACCCGGGTTCTCCACGTGTTGCACGTGCACACCTGCGTGACCAAGACCGCATGGTACTGACTGAGCTTCACCCAGCCGATCACCCGCTGCTTGAGCAAGAGTTCCACCGCGACCGTCAGGTATCTATCTACAAAGAAGATGGCTTCCAACGCTTAAAAGGCAGCCTGCCACCAAAAGAGCGTCGTGGTTTGGTGCTAATCGATCCGCCTTACGAGCTGGCAAAAGAGTACCGTGATGTCGTGACTGCAATCGCTCAAAGCCACAAGCGCTGGGCAACCGGTATCTACGCAATTTGGTACCCGGTAGTAAATCGCTGTGATATCGAAGATATGATCGAAGGTCTCGAAGGCTTAGGCATCAACAAGATTCTACAAATCGAACTTGGCGTATCACCAGACACCAACGAGCGTGGCATGACGGCATCAGGCATGATCGTGATTAACCCGCCTTGGAAGCTAGAAAGCCAAATGAAAGAGATTCTTCCATTCTTGAAGGAAGCAATTGCGCCGGCGACCGGTCACTTCAAAGTAGAGTGGATCGTACCCGAGTAATCTCGAACTTAACGTCATGCTCTGACAAATATTAAGCAGATTGTGACGTACACGAATAAATTTTAAACAGGGAGATTGAGTTCAACCGATCTGCCCTCAATATAATAATTATACAATTTAAGAATCTATAGGACGTAGGTATCCAGTGCTCTCACTGTGACTACAACCCTCAATAAATGGAGAAAGTAATGGCGACTCATTTTGATTACATCTGTATCGGCGGCGGTTCAGGCGGCATCGCATCAGCAAACCGCGCAGCAATGCACGGTGCAAAAGTTGCACTTATCGAAGCTCAAGACCTTGGTGGTACTTGTGTAAACGTTGGTTGTGTTCCTAAAAAGGTAATGTGGCACGGCGCTCAAGTTGCTGAAGCGATCAATCTATACTCTGAAGATTACGGCTTCGACGTTGACGTAAAAGGCTTCAACTGGAGCAAATTGGTAGAAAACCGCCAAGCGTACATTGGTCGTATCCACCAATCTTACGATCGCGTACTGGGTAACAACAAAGTAAACGTAATCAAAGGCTTTGCTAAGTTCGTTGACGAGAAGACTGTTGAAGTTAACGGTGAACACTACACCGCTGATCATATTCTGATCGCAGTAGGTGGTCGTCCAACCATTCCAAACATCCCTGGCGCAGAATACGGCATCGATTCAAATGGCTTCTTCGACCTGATGGAGCAACCAAAACGCGTTGCTGTTATCGGTGCAGGTTACATCGCGGTTGAAATTGCTGGCGTACTAAGCGCACTTGGCACAGAAACACACCTGTTCTGCCGTAAAGAATCTCCACTACGTAGCTTCGACCCAATGATCATCGAGACATTGGTTGAAGTAATGGAAGCGGAAGGCCCAACACTTCATACACACTCTGTTCCAAAAGAAGTAGTGAAAGAAGCAGACGGCACACTGACTCTACACCTAGAGAACGGCAACACTCAAAACGTTGACCACCTAATCTGGGCGATCGGTCGCCACCCAGCAACTGACGCTATTAACCTAGCATCAACTGGCGTTGCAACTAACGACCGTGGCTACATCAAAGTAGACGAATTCCAAGCAACCAACGTTCCTGGCATCTACTGTGTTGGCGACATCATGGAAGGCGGTATAGAGCTAACTCCTGTTGCTGTTAAAGCCGGTCGCCAGCTTTCTGAGCGTCTATTCAACGGTCAAACCAACGCGAAAATGGACTACAAGCTAGTGCCTACTGTCGTATTCAGCCACCCACCTATCGGCACCATTGGTCTAACGACTCAAGAAGCTGAAGAGCAATACGGCAAAGACAACATCAAGGTATACACGTCTGGCTTCACTGCGATGTACACAGCAGTAACCAAGCACCGTCAACCTTGTAAGATGAAGCTAGTATGTGCTGGCGAAGAAGAGACTGTCGTTGGCCTACACGGCATCGGCTTCACGGTTGATGAAATGATTCAAGGCTTCGGCGTTGCAATGAAGATGGGCGCAACCAAAGCAGATTTCGACTCTGTTGTAGCGATTCACCCAACTGGCAGCGAAGAGTTTGTGACGATGCGTTAATCGCAAATCATAAGATTGAAGAAAGAAGCAGGCTTAGGCCTGCTTTTTATTAACCAGCTTGAACAAAAAAAGAACGCACAACGTACTGATATGTAAAAAATTATAAAAGATTGTCAAATCTCAGCAAAATCTATAGTTCGTGCTTATAGAATCCCGTTCATAGTAATTCTTGAACAAGTGATAATGTCAGTAGCCAACACCCGCATCACCGATCTTTTTTATCAATTATTGGATCTATCTGAGGCAGAAAAAACAAAATATCTAAAAGAATTAAAAGCACACCAAGTCGATCTATATGACAAGATTTATCCCTTTATCTGCACCTCAGAGCTAGAGCCTATTACACATATATTTGGTGTAGGCGCCCTCCAAGCTACAAACAAAAAAGCGACTTATTCTGATACATACATTGATAAGTACCACCTGTCTTACGAAATAGGTCGTGGAGGTATTGGTGTTGTCTATGCGGCGACTCGAGTGGACAAGACATTTCATCAAAATCTTGCCATAAAACTCATTCAGCCAACACTGTCTCACCTCATAGATAAAGAATACTTATTTCATGAAGCCCAAGCACTTGCGACGTTGAACCATCCATATATAACCAAAGTGATGGATGGAGGGACGCATGAAGGTTCTGTTTATATTGTAATGGAACACATAAAAGGTTGTACCCTTAGTGAATACCTTGCTACATATGCATTAAACAAAACAAAGAAGCTCAATCTATTTTTAAAGATATGCGCTGCTATCTCACACGCACACAAACACCAAGTTCTGCATACCGATTTAAAGCCAGAAAATATATTAATCGATTGTGAAGGTCACCCGAAGATACTCGACTTTAATTTAATGAGAGGAATCAGTGACCAATTATCTGCTTTCCCAATCACAATCAATGCCTACAGCCATGACTACGCTAGCCCAGAGCAAATCAACGGAAGCCCACCCACTGTCCAGTGTGACATTTACGCTCTAGGAAAGATCTTAACTTTCATGTTTCCTAAACTACCGATAAGTCAGGGTGACCTTCGCTGCATAATTCAAAAGGCAACACGACGCCACGCCTTACTGCGCTATTCGAGCACCAATGAATTATACAACGACATCAAGCAGCTGCTCGCTTGCCGTCCGATCACAGCACATCAAGATCAACCATTCTACTCCGCCCTGAAACTATGCCAGCGCCATCCAATTCAATGTGCTTTGTCTGCAGTACTTATCTCATGTGGTGTAGGGCTCTACGCGCCTTTAATTAAAAAAAGCCAACAGCTTCAAATAGAAAAACGAGCATCAGAGAGAGTCACAAAACAATTTGTCCGGACACTTTCTCAAATAAAGGAAAGCCATAAAACGAAAGCATCAATCAATGCGGTACTCAAGCATACGCACAAAGCTGTTTTAGGAGACCCAGACATACCAACAAAAACAAAGGCGAAGCTATTACAAATAATCACCCCGCAGGCTGTTCGCTCAGAATCAAAAAAAGGAAACTGCTAAATATGAGTAACCAACTGACTGATATAGAGTCGATCATCAGAGATTGGAAAGCGGGGCATAAATGGGCAGAACAGAAACTCTATCGCTTCGCTTACGCCCACCTCTACGATCTCGCTCAAAAAGAGAGAAAAAGGAACACGACCAAGCATGAGCAAAACTGTTGGGTGTCTTGGAATAGCATCAACAACACAACGGCGTTAGTTCACGATGCTTACCTAAAACTCTCTTTTGCTGATACTCAATCAATAAAAGACACTCGTGATTTCCTGTTGATGGCAGCAAAAATCATGCGACAAATACTCATCGATAACGCTCGACGTCAACAAGCACAGAAACGCCAACTCCCCACAAAAGTTCCTCCTCAAGAAGAAAGGCATTTCGAGCAGCTAATCATTATGGATAAGGCTGTTGACCACTTTACTTTAAATTACCCAAGGCAATCACAAGCATTCAAACTGAAATACCTTATGGGGCTTCAAACTCAAGAAATTAGCCAGCTACTAGCTTGTAGCGACAGCCTAATTGAAAAGGATTTAAAGTTCTCTCGCTGTTGGTTAACGAGGAAAATAAACACGCAGCACAACCCAGTTTATTGAAAATAATTTACGGTATTTCACTCAAATTTCGTGTCTTGTGAAATCCACTCTACAAAGGTAAAAACGCCACAGATCTTAATTAACCTAAAAATAATTACTCTTCAGAGTAAGGATAAAAAATGAAAAAGGTAACGTTATTAGCGGCTGCGGTGGCACTAGGCTTAACAGGTTGTGGGAGTGATAGCCCCCATACGAGTAATACCCCTGGCAATGATGGTACTCCTCCTGGCGGCGATTCAGGTGATAAATCGAGTAGCATTGTAGTAAAGGGATTTGATGGCTACTTCCATAACGCCGTAGTGTTTGCTGATGTGGACGACAACGGGAAACTGAATCTAGACATCGATACTGTGTTCGGTCTAACAGACGAAAACGGTGAATTAACACTACCGAAAAATACAGAGGTCAAACACAGCCTAGGTTTACAAACACTCCGTCCTGGCGATGTAACTCCAGAGCTGGCTCAGAAACTGAGTACTCTTCCTGACAATACAAAATCACTGGATAAACTGTTAGATCTATATACAAGAGATATGGACCTTCCGGACCAACCTATGTCCAACGCTGTCGTACTGCGCACACCAAAGGTTGATGGCAGTGAAGGTGTCGTTATATCTCCAATTACCGATCTAGTCGCTATCGAGATGCGCAAAAATAACAGCACACTTGAAGCTGCCGTATCAGCAGTAAGTAGCAACCTTGGGGGCACAGAAGAAGCACCGATTGATCTTTTCTCTGACTTTGTCGAAGACTCTAAGAGCAACCTGCAGAGTGCTCGACTTCATAAAACTGCGCAGATCCTTACGGAGTCAAAAGCGAAAAACCCTTCAGAATACGAAAAACAAATTGAGATAATCACGGACACGGCTACTGAAAAATCAGAAGAAATCGTTACAGAAGACAATATGGGCGATGAGAACCTGGTAAACGACAGGCCAATCATTGATCCAACTGAGCCAGAGACCGCTATTCGCAACTTTAAGTTGTTAGTTAATCCATCAGCAGCATCAGCGATCCAGAAACAGATCCATACACTCAAAATTACCGAAACAGATACTGTTTTAGAAACAATTGAAGTACCAAACAATCTTTTTGAAGATAAGTATTCAGTAGACGGTGCTCTAACTCCGGTAAGGCCTAGCGTTAAAATTGATGGAGAAGGAGAGATCACTGCTGAGCTTGACGAAACTGGTACTACGTTAACACTATCAAGTTCAGGCTCATTGGAGAATCCGCAACGCAGTTACACAATTACGTTTGAAGCTGAAGACAAGGATACACAAGATGAAGATGCGAAAGTAACCAGTACACTGCGTACTACTTTTTCATTCAATGTTGATCTACTCAACACACCTCCAAGCGTTGTGGATGCGGAAGAAACACGAATCCAGACTGAAATTGTATCTACATGGAATCTAATCCAAGGTGCCCAGTTTACCGGAGAGATCCCAGTAGATACGTTGTTTGAAGATCGTGAAGATTCTCACCTAACATACACAACAAATATCGACAGTGCGGTTCCTGGTCTTAAATCTGAGTACGATTCAGTATCTGGCGTAATTCACATAACGGGTTACCCAACAAAGGTTAATAGCAACAAGGTAAACTTCACCATTCATGCTGATGATGGTCACACTTCCACCTTCTTAGCGTCTGCACCAGCGAACTTTACCGCGCCTCCTATTCAAGCTGGCAGCATCAGTATTAATGAAGAGTTAGAAGCAGATATACAAGCACAAATTACGACGCAATGGTCACTGACTGTTGGTAAAGACTTTGAAGAAGCTTTCAGCGTTGCAAATCTTTTTAGCTCAAAGGTTTCGGGCGATATTGAATACTACGCTCACTATGCTCCACATGATAATGAAACGCCAAGCAACCCGATTCCGGGAGTCTCAGTAAATGTTGATAGCTCGGGCTTAGTAACATTAAGTGGACGCCCAACATCAGAGACCAATAATGTTGTTCTGTATATCGCACAAGGGATCAACTTCTCTGGTGGTGAGGAGAACGATATTGAATCAGAAATGGTAACGTTTAGATTGCCTAACGTTCAGCCAGGAGAAGTTACACCTCCACCGACGGATAAACATCCATTAGAGAAGAATACATGGTACTTCTTGGAAAGAGGTCAATTCGATGGTGATAACAATAGTGATAACGATTATACCCGAGCGTGGTGTGACACAGTTCGCTTTGAAAATGGCAACATCTACTTTCACCACAGAACCATCGAAAATAGAACAATGTGTGCGTCTGAGGCATCAACACTTGTAGGAAACTATGAAATTCAGGGTGACACATTAATTGGCACATTTTCTGAGGGTGATGCGTATTCTGATGAATCAATGCAAATAACGTATGATCTTACAAACGACTACGATAGCAATAAACTCTCACAAGGTGCTGTAACCTTACTTCAGAAAGAAGGTGATGCTGTAAATCGCTACACTTGGTTCAGTAACAAGAACGATGCAGAAAAGCGAGTTCAAATTAAATCAAGTAGTCAGTCTGATATACGTGACACACCAATATACTGGCCAAGTAACGATGATGACGGTACTTTTGCGCTAGCTTCAACGACCCTACAAATGGGCGCAGCAAATAAATCTGGCAACTCCCATGACTTTATTAAAGTGTGGATGAATGGTATCAGCTGCGAAGGCTTGTTTGAAAATGATGCCATTTTTGAAAGCTTTCATATCACTTCGGTTTCCAATAAAAGCGGCATTTTTGCAAACGAGAATATGTGCCAAACGGTAGATGAAGATGGTGTTCCAAGTGCTGTAATCTCTTTCTTATTTGGTTATCACGGTGGTCAAGAGCTAGTTGAAGATGAGACGTATAGCATCATGGGTAAGATTTCTAGCAATTGGAATGAATATATTTCTGACATCAACTTCAATATGACGTGGGATGGCAAATCTAACAATGACTAATAGTCTGAGCTAAAATTTCGCAAGCTCTCTCTAAAAGCAGGCTTTTCAGCCTGCTTTTTTTATATGTACGATCTGAACCTTCAGCTGAAATTCTGCGTAGGGAAAACAAACCAACACTAAAAGGGCGGAGCTCATTATGAATCTACTAATTGAATCATTTGAAGGCGGGATCTACTTGGCTTACCAAATTATTGGCGAGCAAAAGCAGTTAATCAAAGACGACCACCAGCATCCTATGAAGTTTTTGAGTGTAAACCAAGCACGCGATCATTTTAGTGACCAAGGCGTAGCATCAGCAATGCTGGTTCATAACAGCGCCTACGACGAGATGTGCGGTGAGCATTGTGGTAGCACACAGCCTTTCGAGATTGATTTGAAGTGGAGTTAAATCAACCTCAAATCAATCGCGATAAAAATTGAAAGGCTTGCATCAATGCAAGCCTTTCTTATGGGAGTCACTTTCACTTTTAATCACCTAGATTAGCGCGATGTCCGTTTAAGTCTTCGTTTAATGTTCTGCTCTTTCACTACAAAGTCGAATAGCGGAGCGAACAGGTTGGCGAATAAGATAGCCAGCATAATGCCCTCTGGGTAGGCTGGATTAAGCACTCGAATACCGACCGTCATCACGCCGATCAAAATCCCATAGGCCCATTTACTCTGATTGGTAAACGCGGCAGATACAGGGTCTGTTGCCATGAAGAAGGTACCAAAGGCAACACCACCCAACACAAAGTGCCAGTAGAACGGCATCGAAAACATCGAGTTAGTATCCGACCCTATCCAGTTCAGTAAACTCGACGTCACGACAAGGCCGACAATCACACCGGCGACAATGCGCCAAGACGCTATCTTCATCACAATCAAAATCAACCCCGTCAGCATGATCAGCAGTGACGACACCTCACCCATCGAACCTGGAATATTACCGATAAAGGCATCCATCCAGGTGATCGCCTCGCCAGTCATGTTATTGATGAGTGACGTGCTGCCGCCTTCATACCATTGACTCAGCGGTGTCGCGCCTGAATAGCCGTCAGCGGCAACCCACACAAGCCCACCCGACATGTTGGCTGGATAGGCGAAATAGAGAAACGCGCGGCCTGCAAGGGCTGGGTTCAAGAAGTTTCGTCCTGTACCACCGAACAGCTCTTTGGCGACAACGATACCAAAGGTGATACCTAAAGCGGCTTGCCAAAGCGGGATGGTTGGCGGAAGAATGAGTGCGAATAGTACCGAGCTAACAAAGAAACCTTCATTCACCTCATGTTTTCGTACAACGGCAAATAAAACCTCCCAGAAGCCACCTACCACAAACACCGTGGCATAAACGGGTAGGAAATAGAGTGCACCAAGCAACATCTGACTTGCCCAGCCACTTGCCATCAATGACTGCGCATCACCAAATGCCCACGACAGACGCCAGCTACTCTCGATAACCGAGGCAAGTTCATTTAATTGATAACTGGATGTGAGTGCGAGAACGCTTTGGTGTCCGACGTTATACATTCCCCAGAACATTGCCGGGAAGGTCGCCAACCACACCAAAATCATAATGCGCTTTAGGTCAATGCTGTCACGAACATGGGTTATGCCGCGGTTTACGTTTCCGGGTGTATAGAATATTGTCGCGAAAGCTTCATACACTGGGTAGAGCTTTTCGTACTTACCACCGGCTTCAAAGCGTGGAGCCACGTCTTCTAATCGTTTTTTTAAACTCATAATCTCAATCACCTTATTGCTTGAGTTATGGTTTTCTACGCATCAACCGTACTATTTGAACAATTTTTAGCGATTTTTAATCAAATTCGTCTTGAAGAACGAGTGTCTAAAAGTCGAACCGATGTTGAAAAAGAAGGGTGTATAAACATCAAAGCCCCAGCAATGGCTGAGGCTTATTTAGTATAACAACGATCGTCGTTACTTAACGCACATCACATTAAGCAATGAAGAACCTTTCAACTGGTTGACGTTACCGTTGGTAAACAGACCTTTCTTATCTGCGCCCCAATAAGGGAGATGCATTGGCCAGTTCTGTTTTTCCATAACCTTTGAGCTCAAGATGCTTTGCCATTGCTTCTCACTCATCAGCTTCATGTTGACCTGATTACACACCAATTCAGCGCTATCGTAATCTAGACGGCTCCAAGGCTTACCTTGCTCCATGTAGAACTGTTGTTGATGATCTAGAAGGTAAGGAATCGCATATTGGCTACCCGCAACGTCTGCTTTCACGCGAATCTCGATCTCTAGATCATTGTCTGAACTCACGTTACCGCTTGGTAGCGTCTGAATTGCTGCAGCGCTCGCTACCGCCGCCACTTGCTTAGTAGCCACAGGTTTCGGTGCAGGCTTAGCTTCTACTTTTGCAGGAGCCTTGTGCGTCACCGCTTTTGGCTCTGCTGGTTTTGCCACAATAGGCTGTGATGAGGTTTTCGACTTATCGACCATACGAATAAAGGCTTCACCGTAACCAGAAACCTTACGCACCTGAGCTAGGTCTTTTCTCGCATCAGAGAAGGTAGAATAAGGTCCGATTAAGCAACGGTAGTCTCCGCCTTCTGGCTTCATCCACACGTTGGTCGAGATCTTCTCATACAGAGGCTTTGCTCTGCTCAGTGACAGAGGCTTGTTCAGCAGGCCACATTGAACCCAAAACAGTTCGTTATCTGAATGACGTTTAGGTGCTTTACTGCCCCACACGCCCTTACCGATCGGACATGATTGCTCTAGCTGTGGTAATTGGTTGGTGCTTGCCTGAGTTGCATCACATAGAACCGACTCTGCATTCACTTGGCTCGATACCAAAAGAGATGCAGCGATAAGTCCCATACGATAATTTCTCGTCACAGCACGACATACAGCATTCATTGTCAATTTCATAACCACCACTTAAACCCTTGCGGGCTAATTATTACCGAATCTATATCGATAAAACATGAATTCCATTTTAACTATTATTGACACTGTCAATAATACTAAGTTCCAGATCCATTAAGCAAAAAAAGAGCCGTAATTGCTTACGGCTCTTAATTTAGTGACTTTTTTTACTAAAAATCAAACCGGGCTATCACCCTTTATAAATTTTCGGGTTAAACACGTCACGTAACCAGTCGCCTAATAGGTTAATAACGAGAACCAATGTTACCAAAAGCACACCTGGGAATGCTGTGATCCACCATGCTCCTGAGAAAATGTAGTTAAAACCAGTACTGATCAGGGCACCGAGTGACGGTTGGTCTACCGGAAGACCTAAACCGAGGAAAGAAAGTGCCGCTTCTGACATGATGGCATTTGCCACCTGTACCGTAGAGATAACCAAAATCGGTGATAAACAGTTAGGCAGAATATGGCGGAACATGATGCGAGGCGCTCTAAAGCCCATCACACGTGCCGCTTCTACGTACTCTTTCTTCTTCTCTGCCAATACCGATGCACGAATCGTACGAGCATACTGCGGCCATTCAGCAATACCGATGATCACCACCAGCATAACAACCGCATATTGCGCGTAGAAGTCACTACCGAAACTCGCCTTGAAGATGGCCGAGACAATGATCGCAACCATCATGGTTGAGAACGAAAGCTGAACATCGGCAAAACGCATCAGGAAGCTATCAATACGACCACCGAAGTAACCTGCAGACAAGCCAATGATGATACCGAGAGTCAGCTGAAGACCTACCGCTAGGAAACCGATCGTCAATGACAGACGCGAGCCGTAAAGCATCGTAGATAAGATGTCACGACCCTGCTCATCAGTACCCAGTAGGAAGCGTTCTTCGCCGTCTTCCATCCAAGATGGTGGCAACTCAGAATCCATGATGTCGATAGACGTCACGTCATACGGGTCTGTTGGCGCTAGAATAGGTGCCGCTAATGCCATAACAAGGAAAGCTGCAAAGATAGCGAAGCTCACCATTGCCACTTTGTCACGTAAGAAGTAGTACAGAATGTCTGACTGCTTGAATCGCTCCCAACGAGATGGAGCTGTTGTTGTTTGTTCCATGATTATGCTCCTTTCCCTGTGATGTTCACTGTTGGGTTAATGATGCCGTATAGCAGGTCAACAATGGTGTTAGTTACTACGAAGATCAGGCCAACGAAGATAACGTATGCGGTAATCAGTGGTGTATCCACTCGGTTAATCGCTTCAAGGAATAGGAAGCCGGTACCCGGCCACTGGAATACAGTTTCAGTAAGAATGGTGTAAGCCACCATAGTACCGATTTGAACACCGCCTACCGTTAGTACTGGCAGCATTGTGTTCTTCAAAGCGTGTTGGTAGTAAATCTTGTTCAGCGCTAGGCCTTTTGCTTTACCAAACTTGATATATTCAGAGCTAAGAACCTCTAGCATTTCAGAGCGTACTAGACGAATGAACAGAGGCAGCATGATAGATGCTAGAGCAATACTCGGCAGCACTATGTGTGCAAGGCCATCTAGTGTTAAGAAGCCAGACTCCCAACCAAACCAGTTTGCGGTCTCACCACGTCCAAACGACGGCAGCCAACCTAGCTCGATAGAGAACACATACATCAGCATGATTGCAGTTAAGAAAACAGGCACAGAGATACCGATACTACTACCGGCCATCACAAGCTTAGTGAAGAAACTTTTTGGGTGTATTGCAGAATAAACGCCTAATGGAATCGACAGACAAACAATGATCAGAGAAGCACCGAACACAAGCTCCAGTGTCGCGACCAGTTTATCTAGAATTACGTCCACAGCAGGGCGTTTAAAGAAATATGAAGTACCAAGATCACCTTGTAGGGCTGCGCCTATAAAGCGAGAGTATTTTGTAACGAAGGGATCATTTAAGCCGAGTTCATCACGTAGCGCTTGACGCTCCGACTCTGAAACAGATTGACCGACTAACTCACGTAACGGGTCGCCCAGGTTATCCTGAATGGCAAACGCCACCAAACTGATCACAAACATCACTATCAGTGCCTGAAACAGGCGCTTGACCAGAAACGTAACCATTCCTTGCCCCTTATCTATCCATGACTGTCTAATCGAAATCCGCGACTAGACAACAAAAAATTCAGTCTTAAAAAAGGTATTTAGCCAGACTGAAGGAAGACCAAATACCGAAACTTAAATCTATATCTTAATAATATTGAGAGCCTGAAAGCTTCAGGCTCTCGATTCTAGCAAGCTAGATTATTTTACAACTAGGTCGCCGAAGTAAGGCATAACCATTGGGTTTACTACGTCTGCTGCACCTACGTTAGATTTCGCGCCCCACGCTTCACTTTGCCAGTGTAGAGGTACGAATACTGCATCGTTGTAAAGTGTTGCTTCAACGCCTTTCAGCATCTTAGAACGCTTAACAGGGTCAGTTTCAGTGTTAGAAGCTTCTACAATCGCATCCATTTCTGGGTTTGAGTAACCAGAACAGTTGTATTGACCACGGCCAGTCTCTTCGTTACGAGTCATCGTTAGGAACTCGTTGAAGTTAGCTGAATCTTCTGTATCTGAGTGCCAGCCGATCATCATCATGTCTGCTGAACATAGGTCAAACTCAGGCCAGTACTGTGCTTTAGGCATCGTCTTAAGATCAACTTTGATACCAATCTTAGACAGCATTGCCGCAGACGCTTGCGCTACTTTCGCATCGTTCACGTAACGGTTGTTAGGCGCTGCCATAGTTAGTGTAAAGCCATCTTCGTAGCCAGCTTCTTTCATCAGCTCTTTCGCTTTTTTCAGATCGTAACGAGGAACTAGGTCTTCGTTGTGACCCGCGTAGCCTGTTGGGCTTTGCTGACCAGCTGCTGTTGCGAAGCCTTTCATGATCTTCTTAACGATACCTTCGTTGTTGATTGCGTGAACAATCGCCTGACGAACGCGAACATCTTTAAGTGCTTCGTTGCTGTTTTGGTTCATTTGGAACGTGATGATACGAGTACCAGGTAGCGTCACTAGATCGATGTTCTTAGCGTTTTTAACACGCTTGTGATCGTTTGGTGCTACTGGGTGAATCATATCAACGTCGCCAGAAAGAAGTGCTGCAACACGTGTCGCGTCTTCTTTGATTGGCACAAGTGTTAGCTTGTCTACGTTGCCTTCAGTTTCTGTGTCCCAGTAATCGTTGAAACGCTCGAACGTTACTTTAACGCCTTGCTCACGCTGCGTTACGATAAATGGACCAGTACCTGAAACGTTAGTCGAAGCAAACGAGTTACCGTGCTTAACTAGCTCAGACTTGTCTTTACCTTCCGCTGTTTGGCCAGAGTAGAACTTGCTGTCCATTGGGAAGATGTAAGTTGCTGTTTGTAGTACTAGTGGGTAAGCCGCTTTTGATACTAGCTCAACTGTGTAGTCATCCACTTTTACCATTTTTTCGTATGGCGTGAAGATAGACTTAAAGTCTGGAGAAGCTTGTAGACGTTCAAAAGTCCACACAACATCATCAGCAGTCAATTCGTTACCAGAGTGGAATTTCACACCTTTACGTAGGTTGAAGCGGAAAGTCGTTTCATCAACACGCTCCCAGCTAGATGCTAGGCGGCCTTCAAAATCCATCTCTTGAGTGAAACGTACTAGAGGGTCAAACACCATGTGAGACATTTGCAGTGTGCCACCAGACAGCTGCTCGTGCGGGTCAAGTGATACTGGGTCAGCTGCGTAGCCAACGGTAATATCTGCTGCTGCTGCACTAAAGCTTAGGCCAGCTGCCATTAAAGCTACTGCTAATTTGCTTTTCATGGTTTTCATTGCATAACTCCTTCATGCGGGAATCCAGATCCCTAGTTGTTGTATTTGCGTCTGTTTATTGTTTTTAGCAAGCTAAACTCCAGCCTGCTGATTTTTATACCGCGGCTTGTGCCACTGCTTTTTCTTCTCTTAAACCTGTAAATTCAGGCATTAAAGAAATTAGGTGTTTGCTGTATTCATGCTGAGGCGATTGGAATAGCTGCTCGGTTGGCGCAACTTCCAATAGCTCTCCCATTTGCATCACACCAACACGATCACACATTTGGCGAATAACCGGTAAATCGTGACTGATGAACAGCATGGTTAGGTTTAGCTCGTCTTGTAAGTCTTTTAGTAGGTTAAGAATCTGAGCCTGTACCGACACGTCCAGTGCCGATGTTGGTTCATCACAAATCAAAAGACGTGGGCGAGTCGCCAAAGCGCGAGCGATAGAAATACGCTGACGTTGACCACCTGAGAATTCGTGTGGGTACTTCACCCCAGCCATTTTGCCTAAACCCACGTGCTCTAGCAGGTCGTTCACGATCTGACGAGTTTCATTTTCGTTGCGAGTAAGCTTATGGAATCGGATAGGTTCAGCAATGATGTCGAATATCTTCATTCGAGGGTTCATTGATGTGTAAGGGTTTTGGAAAACCATCTGCATTTGGCGACGCATAGGGCGACGTTCTTTTTCAGATTTAAGCCCAGTCAGGTCAACGCCTTCAAACGTTACCTTGCCTGAGTTGGGTGCGTACAAGCCAGCAATCACACGAGCAATCGTTGATTTACCTGAGCCTGATTCACCTACTAAACCAAACGTCTCACCTTCATGTACTTCAAAGCTCACGTTGTTGGATGCTTGAACGTACTCACGACGGCTCTCAAAGAAAGAATCTTTGGTGGTGAAGCGCAAGTTTACGTTCTCAACATTCAACAATGGACCAGTGTAATCACGGTGATCTTGGCTTTGACCTAACCAGTGGTTTTTCACATCTAGAGGTTCCATCTCTTGTGCTTCTTCGATGTAGCTAACAAGAGGGAAGCGATCGAGTTTACGATCTGAACGAGGAACCGCAGAGATAAGACTGTGTGTGTATGGGTGTTCAGGAGTACCAAGGACTTTCGCCGTCGGACCAAACTCAACCAAATCACCACGATACATCACGGCTACGCGATCAGTAACGTTAGATACCACACCCATGTCGTGCGTGACCAACATACAACCTACGTTCTTCTTGATACATAGGTCGCGAATCAAACCCAAGATCTGGTCTTGGATAGAAACATCAAGTGCCGTTGTTGGTTCATCTGCGATGATTAGATCAGGTTCACCTGCCAATGCGATCGCGATAACCACACGCTGACGCATACCGCCTGAGAATTGGTGTGGGTACTGCTTTAAACGGTTTTCTGGTTGTGGGATACCCACTTGGTTCATTAAGTCTAATGAGCGCTGGTAGGCTTCTTGATCCGAAACCTTCATGTTGGCATGAATCGTCTCTTTTAACTGCTGTTCTACTGTGAATAGAGGGTTAAGAGAAGTCATTGGGTCTTGGAAGATAAAACCAATCTTTGAGCCGCGAACAGAACGCATCTGTTCAGGAGATAAACCAGAGACTTTTTCGCCATCCAGAAATACCTCGCCGCTAGCAATGCGGCCAGGAGGGCTCAGCAAATCGATTACAGCATTACCTACTGTTGATTTACCTGCACCAGACTCGCCTACAACACCAACAATCTCACCACGTTCAATGTTGAACGAAAGTGATTTAACTGCGGCGTGAACTCCATGACGAGATGGGTATTCGATACGAAGATTTTTTACTTCTAAAAGTGACATTACCAGACCTCTACTGCTTTGGCAGCTTTCTGCCCTGTCTGCAAAATTGAATCCATTCTTACCAGAATATTGTTCTGATATTTTATACGGTTGACAATTTGGCAAATAATTCACAGAAAAGCAACAAAAATAGGATAAAAAGTCGACATTAAACGCTTAGCAAGCAAAAGTGCCACATAACTATTCACCAAAAGAGCATATAGTAAGAAAAATCAACATTATATTATCGGCAAGAAATACTCACAAACTCCTTACCACTACTTACTTGTAGAGTTAAAGCCGTGCTTCAAAGCAGATCTCACTACCAGTCACTAAAAACAAATAATTATTCCAAAAAACAATTAACACTATAGAAACAAACGCTAATTTTGTTAATTTGAACAAATAAAACAACCAGATAAACGTTAATTAGCCATACATTTAACCATCTGTATTATTTTGGTAAATACAAAACAGACAAACGAAAGGCCTAATAAATCAGAGGAGTTTTTGAACGACCAAATGCGTACAAAGCTGTCAAATTCAGGCCTTAGTGAGCAAATTTAGGGTCAGGTTTCACTTTTCATAAAAGTCTTTAGACCAAACCCATTAATATGTCGAATTATTGAGCACTCCATTTATATAAAATTAGATATAGAACTGTACATTTGATAAAGAAAGCAACTCTGTAGCAGCACCATTATCAAGCAGATCGTTAGGAATCTTTCTTATATAAGAAGGGGGGAGACAGAGGCGACACCAGACAAGGTGCCGAAGCAGGTAAGATCTCAACATTCAAAATCGATAAAAACTAAAACGACAGATGTAAAAAAGCCCCAATCTTTCGACTGAGGCTTCTTAAGTGATCGGTGAAGAGGCATTCTTTGAACATCAGGTGAACCCCCACTCTGTTCAAGTTATCTAAATTTCAGATGTAAAAAAGCCCTAGTCTTTCGACTAGGGCTTCTTAAGGTGGTCGGTGAAGAGGGATTCGAACCCCCGACCCTCTGGTCCCAAACCAGATGCGCTACCAAGCTGCGCTATTCACCGAGACGTTTCGTTTGATTTCTCAAACTGGGAACTTCAAAGAAGCTACCAAAATTAATGGGGTGGCTAACGAGATTCGAACTCGCGACCACCGGAATCACAATCCAGGGCTCTACCAACTGAGCTATAGCCACCACTAATTTTTTATATAACCGCTTAAAAGCGATTATTGAAATAGTGGTCGGTGAAGAGGGATTCGAACCCCCGACCCTCTGGTCCCAAACCAGATGCGCTACCAAGCTGCGCTATTCACCGACTAGTTTTGTATCGACTCTTGGGAATAATGAATCAACACTGGAAGCCGAAGCTACCGATATTTTGTAAAGAAAGAATGGGGTGGCTAACGAGATTCGAACTCGCGACCACCGGAATCACAATCCAGGGCTCTACCAACTGAGCTATAGCCACCATTATTTCTTTTTGCCAATTTCTCACTTACCGAAGTAAGAGACCGGATGGCGCGCCTGAAAGGATTCGAACCTTCGGCCTTTGGCTCCGGAGGCCAACGCTCTATCCAGCTGAGCTACAGGCGCATGCCCTGTCGGCGGAGTGGAATAATACGTATATCACCCAATGCCGTCTAGTACTTTTTTAACTTTTTTTTCTGTTTGGTCTCTTTTTCGACAGTTAATATGTGATAAACCCCTTATTTGAGTACTACAACCCGCCACAGCTTATAAGTTGTTGTTTATTGCAACAACTTATCGGGATATAATCACCCATTATTTACATTGGTTTAACAGTTGCTCTTTGCTGGTTAAAGCCAAAACACCCTTCCAACACTATAAATTGGTAAGCATGTACTTACCTTGGGAATGTAAAGTGAGTTTAATGGATATGTCTCGTCGAATTTTAAGCGTTGTCATCGCAGTTTTAACCTTTTCAACTGGCGCAATGGCTGCAGGCCTAAGCGAAGCGGAGCACGATGCAATTGCTGAACGCATCAAACCAGTTGGCCAAGTTTACCTAGTCGGCAGCGAGCCAGTAGCCGCAGAACCAACAGGCCCTCGTGATGGCGCAGCAGTTTACGGTACCTTTTGTATCGCTTGTCACGCATCTGGCGTAAGTGGCGCACCTAAAACAGGTGATGCTGGTGACTGGGGTCCTCGCATTGCTCAAGGTCGCGACATTCTAGCTGACCACGCAATCAACGGCTTCAATGCGATGCCAGCGAAAGGTTCATGTATGGATTGTTCAGACGACGAAATCAAAGATGCTATCGAGCACATGATTGCCGGTCTGTAATTAAAAATGCCAGATTCAGAAAAGGTGACCTCATGGTCACCTTTTTTATTGGCTTCTATATAGTGCGATTAAAGTAGGGCATTACTTCTTGTTGAACATCGCTCGAATATTCGCAATGTGCGCCTGCCCTTTTTCCATTCTTTCTTCAGCGGATTGAGGCTTCTTAACGCTTTCCCACTCCACATCATCGTGCGGCAGCTCATCGAGGAAGCGGCTTTGTGTTGGCTTTATTAATTCACCATATTGACGACGTTCACGACACTTAGTAAAAGTCAGCTCTTTCTGCGCTCGAGTAATCCCCACATACATAAGACGACGTTCTTCTTCTACGTTGCCTTCATCGACACTGGTTTGGTGCGGCAAGATGCCCTCTTCTGCACCCATCAGGAATACATATGGGAACTCTAGACCTTTCGATGCATGCAATGTCATTAATTGGACTTGATCTGCATCGTCATCATCCTCACCACGCTCCATCATATCGCGCAGCGTTAAACGTTGAACCACCTCGCGCAGGGTTTTCTCTTCTTTATCGTAGTTGTCACCCTCAAGATCGGCCACAATCCAGCTATACAGATCAGAGACGTTCTTCATTCGCATTTCAGCGGCTTTCGGGCTCGCTGAGGTTTCGTACAACCAATCTTCGTAGTTGATGTCACGAACCAAAGAACGAACGGCTTCAACCGTATTACCACGCTCGGCATTGTCTGAGATACGAACAATCCAGTCACCGAAGCGGCGCAAATTTTCTAAACCACGCCCCGTCAGTGTCTGCTCTAAGCCCATCTCGAAGCTGGCCTCAAACAAGCTCTTACCACGCATATTGGCATAGCTACCTAGCTTTTCTAGCGTAACCGGGCCTATCTCACGGCGAGGCGTGTTTACAATACGCAGGAAGGCGTTGTCATCATCAGGGTTCACCAACACTCGTAGGTAAGCCATGATGTCTTTAATTTCGGCTCTAGCGAAGAAAGAGGTTCCGCCAGAGATCTTGTAGGGCACGCGGTTCTGCATCAGCGCTTTTTCAATTAAGCGCGATTGGTGGTTACCACGGTAAAGCACCGCGTAATCTTTGTACTCAGTACGGTTCAAAAACTTGTGGGCGATGATCTCGCCGGTAATACGCTCTGCTTCATGCTCTTCATTCTTAGCATTCAGTACCTTGAGCTTTTCACCGTCTGGGATCTCTGAGAACAGTGACTTTTCATAAACGTGTGGGTTGTTGGCGATCAAGATGTTCGCCGCACGTAATATTCGGCTGGTTGAGCGATAGTTTTGCTCGAGTTTGATCAAACGAAGATTCGGATAGTCCTCACCCAGCAACACCAAGTTTTGCGGTTTTGCACCACGCCATGAATAGATAGATTGGTCATCGTCACCTACTACTGTCAAGCGACCACGCTCTCCCACCAGTAAACGAACCAACTCATATTGGCTGGTGTTGGTATCTTGGTATTCATCGACCAGTAAATAGCGGATACGCGACTGCCAGCGCTCACGCACCTCTTGATTGGTTTTCAGTAGTAATACAGGCATCGCGATCAGATCATCAAAATCGAGTGCGTTGTATGCCTTCATCTGTTTCTGGTACATCTCAAAACAGAATGCAAACAACTGCTCTTGTTCGCCTTGAGCACGTGCTTTCGCCTGATCTGGCGTCAGCATGTCATTTTTCCAATTCGAAATGGTGCTCATTAAAGCGCGTAGCAAATCCTTATCACCATCGATCTGTCTCTCTGTTAACTCTTTTAACAAAGCTAACTGGTCTTGGTCATCAAACAGAGAGAAACCCGCTTTCAAACCCAGCGCTTTGTATTCACGGCGAATGATGGTTAAGCCCATGGTATGAAAAGTCGAAACAATCAGCCCTTTCGATTCGCCCTTACCTAGAGTTTGCCCAACACGCTCTTTCATCTCGCGTGCCGCTTTATTGGTAAAGGTTACCGCTGCAATATTACGAGCCTTGTAGCCACACTCTTGAACCAAGTAAGCAATCTTGTTGGTGATAACACGTGTTTTACCCGATCCAGCGCCCGCTAATACTAAGCAGGGACCAGAAACATACTTCACGGCTTCATCTTGTCTTGGGTTCAGTCTCATTTGATTCTCAATTTGGTCTAGAGGAGCGAATTCAATTGCGCGCCTATAATAATGCTGCAACACCACGAATGCTACGTTCTCTTATACAAGATTTTTACGCTACTTGTGTAAAACTTTGTTGCACATGTGTATGGTTCTTGGGCTATAATGAATGAACGTTCATTCACTGGTGATGGAATAATGACAACTCATGCACCTCAGGATAAACGCCAACAAATACTTTCTGCCGCTGAAAAGCTCATTGCGGAGGTCGGCTTTCAAGGCCTTTCAATGCAAAAATTAGCCAAAGAGGCGGGAGTTGCTGCAGGCACTATCTACCGCTACTTCGACGATAAAGACCACTTGATAGATGATGTTCGAGTGCTCGTGACTCAACGAGTAGCAGATGCTGTTCAAGAAGGGGTTGATGATTCGGATCCAATTAAGCAACGCTACCGTACTATGTGGTTGAACATATGGAACTTAGCGGGAACGAACTTAGCCGCGATAAAAAATCGGGTTCAATATGACTCACTGCCCATCACAAATAGCCTAAACTTCAGGGAACTAGAACGTAAAATGTTTGCCCAAGTTGAGCTGCTATTTAATGAGGGTAAAGAGCAAGGACTGTTTAAACCACTTGATAATGAAGTATTAAGCGGCTTGAGCTTAGCGGCTAGTGTATCTCTAGCGCGAAAGCATTCTTTAGGATTTTACCAACTCGACGAGGCAGAACTAGAATCTGCAATAGAAGCCAGTTGGGATGCAATAATTAAACACTAGATCGGAGTTTTGACCATAATGAAAAAGTGGACTTTCTTCATGTTACTCATCGCTGTACTTCTTTTCGGCAGCGTTATTGGGTTCAACATGTTCAAACAACAAAAAATTGCTGAGTATATGGCCAACCGCCCTGAACCAGAGTTTCCAGTAACGGTTACTGAAGTTCAGCCGATCGACTGGGTTCCAGTAATTGAAGCTATCGGCTTCATAGAACCTAACCAAGGTGTCACGCTAGCGAACGAAACCAGCGGTGTTATTGACCAAATCTCTTTTGGTTCTGGTACTGATGTTAAAAATGACCAGCTTCTTGTTCGTCTTGATTCTGGCGTAGAAAAGGCAAATCTAAAGAGTTCTGAAGCTCGCCTGCCTGCGGCAAAAGCAAAATACAAACGCTACCAAGGCCTGTATAAGAAAGGTTCTATTTCAAAAGAAGCATACGATGAAGCAGAAGCAAACTACTACTCTCTATCTGCTGATATTGAAAGCCTAAAAGCATCGATTGCCCGTCGCGAGATCCGCGCTCCGTTTGACGGCACTGTCGGTATTCGTAATGTGTATCTAGGCCAATACCTACAATCTGGCACTGACATCGTTCGCCTAGAAGACACCAGTGTTATGCGCCTACGCTTCACTATTTCTCAAAATGACATCTCTCGTATTGAGGTTGGTCAGGCGATCGACATCTTCGTTGATGCATACCCAGAAAAACCGTTTAAAGGTTCTATTAGTGCCATTGAGCCTGCGGTTAGCATCCAAAGTGGTCTTATCCAAGTACAAGCCGATATCCCAAACAACGATGGTAAGTTACGTAGCGGTATGTTTGCGCGCGCTAACATCATTCTACCTAAACTAGCAAACCAAGTGACACTGCCTCAGACGGCCATCACTTTCACACTTTACGGTGACAATGTTTATATTTTACGTGAAGAAGATGGTGTGCAGCGTGTGAAACAACAAGTGGTGAAAGTAGGTGAACGTACAGAAAGTATTGCTCACATACTGGAAGGCGTAGAGCCTGGCGATGTTGTCGTGACAACGGGTCAAGTTCGTTTAAGTAACAATGCTAAAGTTCGAGTTGTAGAAAGTGATGCAACGACGCCGCCAGCTGAAACACCAATGCTGTAATTGGAGGAATCATGCGCTTTACTGATGTTTTTATTAAACGTCCAGTTCTGGCTATTTCAATCAGCTTTTTGATCGCATTGCTTGGCTTCCAAGCAATCTTCAAAATGCAGGTTCGTGAATACCCAGACATGACAAATACGATCGTGACGGTCACGACGAGCTATTACGGTGCCAGTGCCGATCTGATCCAAGGCTTTATAACTCAGCCATTAGAACAAGCGATCGCTCAAGCCGATAATATTGATTATATGACGTCGCAGTCCGTACTCGGTAGCTCGACTATTACGGTCAATATGAAGCTCAATACCGACCCGAATGCCGCGCTGTCTGACATACTGGCCAAGACTAACTCGGTACGTTCTCAGCTTCCTAAAGAAGCCGAAGATCCAACCGTAACTATGTCTACCGGTTCAACAACGGCGGTACTCTACATTGGTTTTACCAGTGATGAACTCTCTGCAAGCCAAATTACCGACTACCTTGAGCGAGTGGTTAACCCACAACTGTTTACCGTTAATGGCGTATCAAAGGTCGACTTGTACGGCGGGATCAAATACGCATTACGTGTATGGCTTGATCCTTCCAAAATGGCAGCATTAAACCTGACAGCCACTGACGTGATGACGGTGCTTAATGCAAACAACTACCAATCAGCAACTGGCCAAGCAATTGGTGAGTTTATGCTGTACAACGGCAGTGCCAATACCCAAGTAACCAATACCGATGAATTAGAAAGGTTGGTGGTCAAAACCAGTCAAGATGGCGGTTCTATTGTTCGCTTAGGTGATATTGCTAAGGTTTCACTAGAAAAAAGCCACGATGTGGTTCGCGCAAGTGCTAATGGCAAACAAACGGTTGTAACCGCCATCAATGCAGCGCCAAGTGCTAACCCGATCAACATTGCTGCTGATGTTATGCAGCTGTATCCTGAGTTGGAGCGAAACCTACCAAGCAATATCAGCATGAATATCATGTATGACTCAACCATTGCGATTAATGAATCCATTCAAGAGGTTATACACACGATTGTTGAAGCCGCGCTGATTGTATTAGTGGTTATCACGCTATTCTTAGGCTCATTGCGTGCGGTTATCATTCCTATCGTAACCATCCCTTTATCGCTGGTTGGTGTTGCGATGGTGATGCAAGTCATGGGTTTCTCATGGAACTTAATGACGCTACTGGCGATGGTATTAGCAATCGGTCTAGTGGTTGATGATGCAATCGTAGTACTGGAAAACGTCGATCGACACGTCAAATTGGGGGAATCTCCTTTCAGGGCTGCCATCATTGGTACCCGTGAAATTGCAGTACCGGTTATTGCAATGACACTGACATTGGGCGCGGTTTATGCCCCTATCGCAATGATGGGTGGTATCACAGGCTCGCTGTTTAAAGAGTTCGCATTAACCCTCGCTGGCGCGGTATTTGTTTCTGGAATCATCGCTTTAACACTGTCTCCAATGATGTGTTCAAAGCTGCTAAAAGAAAATGCACAGCCGAGTAAGTTTGAACTGAAGGTACACAGCGTACTTGATCGTATGACAGGCCGTTACTCTAAGATGCTGCATGCGATCATGGATCATCGTCCGGTTATCATTGGCTTTGCGGTCATTGTATTTTTAAGCTTGCCGATGCTGTTTAAATTCATCCCAAGTGAACTTGCCCCTGCAGAAGATAAAGGGGTGGTGATGATGATTGGTACTGGTCAATCAACGGCTAACCTAGACTACCTAAGTAACACGATGGATGACGTGAGCGGTATCTTGGTGACCCAGCCTGAAATCCAATACGCTCAATCCTTCACTGGTGTACCAAACTCAAACCAAGCATTTGGTATTGCCTCAATGGTGCCATGGAGTGAGCGCACGGCTAGCCAATCTGAGGTAACGAACCGTATCAGTGGATTGCTACAAGATATCCCAGGCATGGCAGTAACCGCGTTCCAAATGCCAGAGTTGCCGGGTGCCGGTTCTGGTCTACCACTCCAGTTTGTGATTACCACACCAAGCAGCTTTGAGAGCTTATTCGCTATCGCAACCGATATTTTAACGGATGTGAAAGATAGCCCTCTCTTTGTCTACTCTGACCTTGATTTGAACTACGATTCAGCAACGATGAAGATTCAAATTGATAAAGATATGGCGGGCGCTTATGGGGTAACGATGCAAGATATCGGTGTCACCCTAAGCACCATGATGTCGGATGGTTACGTTAACCGTATTGACCTCAACGGTCGTTCTTATGAAGTGATCCCTCAGGTTGAGCGTAAGTTCCGCTTAAACCCAGAGTCAATGAATCATTACTACGTTCGAGCCAGCAATGGTGATGCTGTTCCTCTCGGTAGCTTGGTAACAATTGATGTGGTGGCAGAGCCTCGCTCTCTTCCTCACTTCAACCAGTTGAACTCAGCGACGGTCGGTGCGGTTCCTATGCCGGGCGCGGCGATGGGTGATGCGGTAAACTGGTTTGAAAACATTGCCCAAACCAAATTACCTGCAGGCTATAACCATGACTACATGGGTGAGTCGCGTCAGTTTGTAACAGAAGGCAGCGCACTGTATGTGACGTTCGGTTTAGCACTGGCGATCATCTTCTTGGTTCTGGCGATTCAATTTGAGTCGTTAAAAGATCCATTGGTTATCATGGTGTCGGTGCCACTCGCAATATGTGGTGCATTGATTGCGCTCGCTTGGGGCGCAGCGACGATGAACATCTACTCGCAAGTGGGGCTGATTACCTTGGTTGGTCTGATTACCAAGCACGGTATCTTGATCTGTGAGGTAGCAAAAGAAGAGCAGCTGCATAATAAATTATCACGCAAAGAGGCGGTTATGGAGGCGGCAAGGGTACGTCTACGTCCAATCCTAATGACAACAGCGGCGATGATTGCAGGCCTGATCCCATTGATGTACGCCACGGGTGCAGGTGCAGCTCAGCGCTTTAGTATCGGTATTGTTATCGTTGCTGGTCTGGCGATTGGTACGCTGTTTACGCTGTTTGTTCTGCCGGTTATTTATAGCTACTTAGCCGAAAAACATAAACCAATTCCAGTTTTCCTCGAAGATAAAGATCTCGAGAAGCTGGCCCGTGTTGATGAAGCAAAAGCGGCGCACAGAGAATTAGCTAACAATAAGTAATTTCCCTGTCGTATTAACAATAAAAAGGCTACTTCGGTGGCCTTTTTTTGTACGCCATAGGCGACATCTTTGATGTGATTAAATAGAATAGTGATAAATATTCAGGAGTTTTAATTGATATGTTTGATCCAAAAAAACTAGAGCAAATTGCTAAGCAGATCCACGATTCTATGCCTCAACCAGTAAAAGAGCTAGGTTCAGACGTAGACCAAAAAGTTCGCCAAGTTATCCAAGGCCAACTCAACAAGCTAGACGTTGTGAGCCGTGAAGAGTTTGATGTTCAAACACAAGTACTGCTTCGCACTCGCCAGAAGCTCACTGAAATGGAACAAAAACTGGCTGAACTAGAAGCAAAGCTTTCAGACAAATAGTCATTTTTTTCAATCAGTTCAAGTTCGAATAAAGGCTTACCTTCGGGTAAGCCTTTATTTTTTCCTCAATCTATCAAGCCTTCACCGGTAAAATAGTTGCAAGCATAAAAAAGCCCCGAACAAATGTTCAGGGCTATTTTTAGGTTCATCGCGGCTT